>JBEBHW010000130.1:0-8284 GCA_040081145.1 Burkholderiaceae bacterium | reverse complement strand
CGCACGAGTTGTGCCGACGCCTGGGCGTGACGCCCGGCCAAGTCGGCGCCGACGGTTCCGTCAGCGTGGGCTTCACCTCGTGCACCGGGCTGCCCGACCAAGGCCCGGCGCTGCTGATCAACCATCATCAGGTGCTGACGCGCTTCGACGACGAACGTGTCGCGCAGCTCGCCGACCTGGTTCGCGCGCAGGTGCCGCCGGCGCTGTGGCCGCGCGAGTGGCAGCGTGTCGACGATCATGTGCAGCGCGCCGACGTGCTGCTCGGCGCCGCGCCGCTGCAGGGCAGCGCCTTGCGCGCCACGCTCGCGCGCGGCGCCGCGCCGACACTCGACGAGATCGAAGCCTCGCGCCTGCGCGGCCGGGGTGGCGCGGGCTTCGCCACCGCGGCGAAGTGGAAGCTGGCGCGCGCCGCGCCACTGCCCGAGGGCGGCACGCGCTTCGTCGTGTGCAACGCCGACGAGGGCGAGCCCGGCACCTTCAAGGACCGCGTACTGCTGACGCGCCAGGCGCACACGCTGATCGAGGGCATGAGCGTGGCCGCGCGCCTGCTGGGCGCACGCCAGGGCTTCATTTACCTGCGCGGCGAATACCGCTACCTGCTCGAAGCGCTGCAGGAAACGCTGTCGCGCCGGCGCGGCGCGGGGCTGCTCGGTGCGCGCATCCTCGGCGTCACGGGCTTCGACTTCGACATCGCCATCCACCTCGGTGCCGGTGCCTACGTCTGCGGCGAGGAGAGCGCGCTGCTCGAGTCGTTAGAGGGCAAGCGCGGCACGCCGCGAATCCGGCCACCCTATCCGGTGGAGCAGGGCTACCTCGGCCAGCCGACCGTGGTGAACAACGTCGAGACCTTCTGCGCCGCGGCGCATATCGCGGAGCAGGGCGGCGCCTGGTGGGCGGCGCTGGGCACCGCGGCGAGCAGCGGCACGAAGATCCACTCGGTGAGCGGCGATGTGCAGCGCCCCGGCGTCTACGAGTTCCCGTTCGGCGTCAGCGTGCGCGAGATCCTGCAAGCCTGCGGCGCCGTGCGCACCCAGGCGGTGCAGGTCGGCGGGCCCTCGGGCGTGTGCCTGGCCGAGCCCGAGTTCGACCGCCGCATCGGCTTCGAGGACGTTCCCACCGCGGGCGCCTTCACCGTCTTCGACGACTCGCGCGACCTGTTCGAAGTCGCGCGCGGCTACGCGCAGTTCTTCGCCCACGAGAGCTGCGGCTTCTGCACGCCGTGCCGCGTCGGCACCGAGCTGATCGTGCGCCGCATGGACAAGCTCGCCGCCGGCTACGGCAGCGGCTTCGACGAGGCCGAGCTGCGCGAGCTCGAGGCGCTGCTGCATGGCGCGACGCATTGCGGCCTGGGTGCGACCGCGGCCAACCCCTTGCGCGACACGCTCGCGCGCTTCCCCGCGGCGTACCGGCGCCGCCTGATCCAACCGCGCTTCGTTCCCGGATTCGATCTCGACGCCGAGCTCGAACCGGCGCGCCGCGCCACCGGGCGCGACGACGCGCAGGCCCACCTGGAACGCCTGGGGTGAGCGCCGGCGGCACGTTCACGCTCGACGGCGAGGCTGTGCCCTTCGCCGCCGGTGAGACGGTGATGCAGGCCGCGCAGCGCGCCGGCCGCACCATCCCGCACCTGTGCTGGCATGTGCGGCTCGGCCAGAGCGGCGCGTGCCGGCTGTGCATCGTGAAGATCGACGGGCATTTCGCCGCCGCCTGCACCACGCCGGCGCAAGACGGCAAGTGCGTGCTCAACCGCAGCGCCGAGCTCGACGCGCGCCGGCGCCTGCTGTTGCAGATGCTGTTCGTCGAAGGCAACCATTTCTGCCCGAGCTGCGAGAAGAGCGGCCAGTGCCTGCTGCAGGCCACGGCCTACGAAGTCGGCATGCTCGGCCCGCACTTCGAGGAGTTCTATCCGCACCGGCCGGTCGACGCGAGCCACCCGACGATGTGGCTCGACCTGAACCGCTGCATCCTGTGCAAGCTGTGCGTGCGCGCGAGCAACGAGGTCGACGCCAAGGGCGTGTTCGCGATCGGCGGCCACGGCATCGGCACGCGCCTGCTCGTCAATTCGCCCAGCGGCAAGCTCGGCGACAGCCGCTTCGAAGCAAGCGACTTCGCTGCCACGGTGTGCCCGGTGGGAGCGATCCTGCCCAAGCGAACCGGATTCGCCGTACCGATCGGCGCACGCCGCTACGACCTCGCGCCGCTGTCGGCCGAGCCAACTGCGGTGGCAAGCGCGGCACCGAACGTGGACGCACCCTGAAGTGAAACTGGCGCACCTCGAATTCGCGCAAGCTTGCGGCGCGGGGCTGGCCACTTTCGGACCGTTGCTGCCACCTGAATGTCCACGATGCGTGCATGCGTCGGTGCGGTGGGGTCATTGAGATGACCGCGACCCTGCCGCGCATCGCCACCGTTTCGCTGGCCGGGTGCTTCGGCTGCCACACCTCGTTCCTTGACATCGACGAACGCCTGTTCGAACTCGCGCAGGTGGTCAGCTTCGACCGCAGCCCGCTCACCGACATCAAACATTGCGGGCCCTGCGACGTCGGCCTCGTCGAAGGGGGGCTCTGCAACGCCGAAAACGTGCAGGTGCTGCGCGAGTTCCGCAGCCACTGCAAGGTGCTCGTTGCGGTGGGTGCCTGCGCCATCACCGGCGGGCTGCCGGCGCAGCGCAATGCGCTCGACATCGGCGCGATCCTGCGCGATGTCTATGTGCAGCGCCCCGGGCTCGCGCCGGGCAGCCGGGTGCCCGACGACGCCGAGCTGCCGCTGCCGCTGGCCCGGGTGCACCCGATCCACGAGGTGGTTCACATCGACCACTTCCTGCCCGGTTGCCCGCCGAGCGCCGATGCGATCTGGGCCTTCGTCACCGCGCTGCTCGAAGGCCGCGCGCCGCCCACGGGCTGGGGCGCGGTCCACTACGACTGAAAACCGCGACTGAGAACGACGATGGACCCGAGCGCCGCTGCGACCACCGCCACGCCCGCCTTGCGCCGCGTCGCGATCGACCCGCTGTCGCGCGTCGAAGGCCACGGCAAGGTCACGCTGCTGCTCGACGAGAGCAACCATGTGCGCCAGGCCAGGCTTCACATCGTCGAGTTTCGCGGCTTCGAGGCTTTCATCGTCGGCCGGCCCTACTGGGAAGTACCGGTGATGGTGCAGCGGCTGTGCGGCATCTGCCCGGTCTCGCACCACCTGGCGGCGAGCAAGGCGATCGACGCCGCGCTCGGCGTGCGCCAGGTGCCTCCCGCGGCGCAGGCGCAGCGCCGGCTGATGCACTATGGCCAGATTCTGCAGTCGCACGCGCTGCACTTCTTCCACCTGAGCAGCCCCGACCTGCTGTTCGGCTTCGCCAGCGAAGCGGCGCGGCGCAACATCCTCGGCGTCGCCGCCGAGCACCCCGAGATCGCGCGCCAGGGGGTGCTGCTGCGCAAGTACGGACAGGAGGTGATCAAGCTCACCGCCGGCAAGAAGGTGCACGGCACGGGCTCGGTGCCCGGTGGCGTGAACCATCGCTTCACGCGCGAAGGGCGCGACGCGCTGCTCGCCGGCCTGCCCGAAGTGCTGCAGTGGTGCGAGCAGGCGCTGGAACTGGTGGCGCGCCTGCACGCCGCCGACGCTGCGCTCTACGACAGTTTCGGCGCGGTGCCGGCGGCGATGCTCTCGCTGCTGCGCGACGACGGCGCGCTCGAGCTCTACGACGGCCGCTTGCGCGTGCGCGACGCGATGGGCGGCGTCATCGTCGCCGGCCACGACCCGGCGGAGTATCTCGCGCTGATCGGCGAGTCGGTCAAGCCCTGGAGCTACATGAAGTTTCCCTATCTGCGCGCACTCGGGCCCGAGGCCGGCTGGTACCGTGTCGGCCCGTTGGCGCGGGTGCAGAACTGCGAATCCATCGCCACACCTCGCGCCGAAGCGCGGCGCCTGGCCTGGCGCGCCCGCGGCGGCTTGCAGCATGGCGCGCTGGCCACGCACTGGGCGCGAATGATCGAGATGCTGCACGCGACCGAGGTCATCGGCGAGATCCTCGCCGACGAAGCGCTGCTCGGCGCCGAGCTCGTCGCGCCGCTGCCCGCGCACCGGCCGGGCGAGGGCGTGGGCGTGATCGAGGCGCCGCGCGGCACGCTGATCCACCACTACCGCATCGGTGCAGACGACCTCGTGCAATGGTGCAATCTGATCGTCAGCACGACGCACAACAACCAGGCGCTGCAAGAGACCGTGGCTGCGGTGGCCGCGCGGTACTTCGACGGCCGCGAGGTCAGCGAAGGTTTGCTGAACCACATCGAAGTCGCGATCCGCGCCTTCGACCCCTGCCTGTCGTGCGCGACCCACGCGCTGGGGTCGATGCCGCTCGAGGTGCGGTTGCAGGATGCCCGCGGCGCGCCGCGTGGCGGCCTCGGCCGCGACAGTGACGGCCGCGTGCGCGCGCTGGACAACGCATGACGACGCTGCACGAGGCGATGCCAGGCGCGGACCTGCCGGGCGCGGCGAGGCCACAGGCGGTGGCGCCACAAACCTGCCCGCCGCTGCTGGTGTTTGCGATCGGCAACGCCAGTCGCGGCGACGATGCGCTCGGCCCCGCGCTGGCCGCGGCGTTGCGCGAGCAGGGTTGGTTCGACGACGGCCGCACCGAGCTGATCGAAACCTTTCAATTGCAGGTCGAACACGCGCTGGAGCTGAGCCACCGGCGCGCAGTGCTCTTTGTCGATGCGGCACGCAGCGCTTCGAAGCCCGGCGTGCGCCTGCAATCGCTGGCCTGCGCCGCACGCGACGCCACCCCGTTCAGCCATGCGCTGCCGCCGGCGGCGCTGCTGGCGGTGCACCAGCGCATCAATGAGGGTGCTGCCCCGCCTTGCTGGTTGCTCGCCATCGACGGCGAGCGCTTCGAGCTCGGCGCGCCGCTCACGCCGTTGGCGCGGATTGGACTGGCGACGGCCTTGCCGCTCGCCCAAGGCTGGCTGCGTTCAGAGTAGGCGCTGCCAATCGGTCGCCGCGGCGGCAATCCAATCCATGGCCGCAGCGGTTGGCCTGTCGTCCGGCACCGCCCCAGCCCGCAGGCGGCGAACTTGATGTCCGCCGAAGCCGCAGGGGGAAGCAGGCTCGCGCGCATTCACCCTCTCGGGTGCACCGAGGCCTTGGCGTTCGCGACCAGCAGCGCCAGCGCACACGAGGCAACGCGCGCGAGCGCGCCGTCGGCGCGGCTGGTGAGGATCAGCGGCACCCGTGCGCCCATCACCAGCCCGGCAGCCTGCGCATCGGCGAGGTACTGCAACTGCTTGGCGAGCATGTTGCCGGCCTCCAGGTCGGGCGCGATCAGGATGTCGGCCTGGCCAGCCACCGGCGAGACGATGCCTTTGTCCTTCGCGGCCTGGTCCGAGATGGCGTTGTCGAAGGCGAGCGGCCCGTCGATGACGCACCCCGTGATCTGGCCGCGGTCGGCCATCTTGCACAGTGCCGCGGCATCGAGCGTGGAGCGCATCTTCGTGTTCACCGTCTCGACGGCCGCCAGGATCGCCACCTTCGGCGCGACGATGCCCAGCGCATGGGCCAGGTCGACGGCGTTGCGCACGATGTCGCGCTTGGTGTCGAGGTCGGGCTCGACGTTGATGGCCGCGTCGCTGATCAGCAGCGGCTTCGGATACGACGGCACGTCCAGCAAGAAAACATGGCTGATGCGCCGCTCGGTGCGCAGGCCGGTGTCCGATTTCACCACCGCGGCCATGAACTCGTCGGTGTGCAGACTGCCTTTCATCAGGGCCTGGACCTCGCCGTTGCGCGCCATCGCAACCGCCAGCGCCGCTGCGGCGTGGCTGTGGGGCACCGCGACGATGCGATGCGCGGCGAGGTCGATCTTCGCCTGGACGGCCAGCGCCCGGATCTTCTCTTCCGGACCGACCAGGACGGGCACGATCAGCCCCGTCTCCGCGGCCTCGATCGCGCCGCGCAGGGAATCTTCGCTGCAGGGGTGGACAACCGCTACGGTGATCGGCCGCAGTCCTTTCGCCAACTCCAACAGTTGTCGATAGCGCAGCGTCTTGTCCGACAGCCGCACGTGCATCGGTGCCAAGCGGGCGCGCCGCACCTTCTCGGTCGGTGCCCGCACCAGCGCGGTGCCGGTGATCGCTTCGACGCCATGCTGGTCGGTGCACCGGCAATCCAGCGTCACGTGCCGGTGCTCCTCGTCTTTCGCGGTCACCGTCACTCGGACATCGAGCGTATCGCCGACGCGCACCGGCCGAAGGAAACGCAGACTTTGACCGACGTAGACCGTTCCGGGCCCAGGGTATTCGGTGCCAAGCACGGTGGAGATCAATGCACCACCCCACATGCCATGGGCAATGATGCCGTGGAACTGGGTGCTCTTCGCGTACTCGGGGTCGACGTGCGTCGGATTGACGTCGCCCGACATCGCGGCGAAGAGCTGGATGTCTTCGACCTTCAGCGTGCGGGTCAGTTGAGCGTTGTCGCCGACATTGATCTCATCGAACGTATGGTTCTCGATCATGTCCGGGGGAGTGCTTGCGTTCATCGCGATTCGGTACGGCGCATTGCACAAGGGTACCTGCTGCACCGCAGCATCAAACTGATCTGCATCAATGGAAATCAGGCGCGCCGCGCTATGGTGAGGGCCATCAAACTCTTCGGGCGATCCATGATGAATGCGATCTCCAGCGTCGCTGGACGAATGAACACGCCGCCGAAAACCGGTGCTGCCGCGGCGCGCGCCTCGTTGTCGACCGCAGTGACGCCACCCGCCGGTGACGAAACCTTCGTCGACGCAGTACCAACCTGGCTGGGCTACGCAGCGGACGCAGCGCAGCGCGGGGCGCTGTTCATGCACGCATTGGTCGAGCGCGGCGATGCACTGCTCGACGACGAGCACGCGGGCTTGCCGCTGCGCCTCAAGTTTCCCTACGAAACGGTGCTGGATGCGCGTGAATTTCCCGAGCCGGTGGGTTATTCCCTGCTTCGAATCCTGCCGGACGGAGACGCCTGTTTCGAGCGATGCGAGGGTGTGAATACGCGGCCGGTCATGATCTTCGATCCGCGCGCCGGGCATGGCCCGGGCATTGGCGGCTTCAAGCGCGACTCGGAAGTGGGCATGGCACTGCATCGCGGCCACCCGGTCTACTTCGTGGCTCATCACATGCAGCCGTGCGAAGGCCAAACCTTGGCGCGCGTGCACCATGCGCTGCGTCGCTTCGTCGCCGAGGTCGCGCGGCGCCACCCGGGCGAACGCCCCGCGCTCTATGGCAACTGCCAGGCCGGCTGGGCGGTGGCGTTGCTCGCTGCCGACTGCGGCGGCGTCACCGGCCCGACGGTGCTCAACGGTGCGCCTCTGTCGTACTGGGGCGGCGAAACGGGAGTCAACCCGATGCGTCTGGCCGGCGGGCTGACGGGCGGCGTGTGGGCGGCGCGGCTGTTGGCCGACCTCTCCGGTGGCAAGTTCGACGGCGCGTGGCTCGCTCACAATTTCGAGCAGCTCGATCCCGGCAACGCCTTCTTCGGAAAGTACAAGGCGCTCTTGGCTCGCCCCGAAGCCGAGCGTGAGCGCTTCGTCGACTTCGAGCGTTGGTGGGGCGAGTACTGCTTTCTCACGCGCGACGAGATCGTCTCGATCGTCGAGAACCTGTTCATCGGCAATCGGTTGGAGGAGGGCGGCTTCCGGATCTGCGAGTCTTGCCATGCCGACCTGCGCCGACTCGAGAGTCCGATGTTGATTTTCGCCTCGAGCGGCGACAACATCACGCCGCCGCAGCAGGCGCTGGGCTGGGTGCGGGCGGTCTGGCCGACGACCGAAGCGCTCGTTGCCGGCGGTCAGCGCATCGTCTATCTTCTCAACGCCACCGTCGGGCATCTCGGTATCTTCGTGTCCGCGGACGTCGCGCGACGCGAGCACCGCGCCATCCTCGACAACCTCGATTCCCTTGAAGGGCTCGAGCCCGGCCTCTACGAAATGCGCATCCTCGAATCGACCGGGGAGGCCGACTGCCTCGAGCCGCAGTATCGAGTCAGTTTCGAGACCCGGCGTGTCGAGGACCTGCCCAAGGGCCAGAGCGCGGCGGCCTTCGAGCGAGTCCGCGAACAGTCGGAATGGGCCGACGCCTGCTATCGGCTCACACTGAGTCCCCTGGTGCGTTCGGTCGGCGGTCCGGCGCTCGCGGCCGCGCTGAAATGGGCGCACCCGATGCGCACGAGCCGGTTGGCTTGGGCCCATGCGTTCAATCCCTTTGCCTATGGGATCGACATGGCAGCGGCGTGGGCTGGTGCGACGCGCGCATCG
>JBEBHW010000129.1:0-8314 GCA_040081145.1 Burkholderiaceae bacterium | reverse complement strand
GGCCATCGCCACGCCGTGGCGTCGCAACAGCGCGACGGGCGGCACATGCGTGTCGCGCAGGAAGTAGAAGGCGCCCGGCAACATCACTGCCACCGTGCCGGCGCGCGCCATCGCCATCACGCCGGCTTCGTCGGTGTGCTCCAGATGGTCCGCAGACAGCGCCTTGAATTCAGCCGCAAGCGCCGCGCCGCCCTGGTTCGTGAGTTGGTCGGCGTGCAGCTTGACGGGCAGATCGAAAAAGCGCGCGGCTTCGAAGATGCGCCGCGTCTGCGCCGGCGTGAAGCCGATGTTTTCGCAAAACACGTCCACCGCGTCGGCCAGGTTCAGCCGCGCCGCCTCGGGCAGGATGTGCTCGACGATGTGGCTGATGTAGTCGTCGGCGCGCCCGGCGAATTCGGGCGGCACGGCGTGCGCGGCGAGCAGCGTCGTGCGCACATGGATCGGGTGCACCGTGCCGAGCTGGCGCGCGACGCGCAGGGTTTTCAGCTCGGCTTTCATCGACAGCCCGTAGCCGCTCTTGATTTCGACGGTCGTCACGCCGTGGTCGATCATTGCATCGACGCGCCGCGCCGATTGTTTGAGCAGGTCCACCGGATTTGCTTCGCGCGTATGGTCCACGGTGGACAGAATGCCGCCGCCGGCGCGTGCAATTTCCTCGTAGCTCACGCCGCGCTGGCGCATCTCGAATTCCTGCGATCGGTCGCCCGCGTACACCAGGTGCGTGTGACAGTCGATCAAGCCGGGGGTGAGCAGCGCGCCTTCGCCGTCGAGCTCGTCGTGCACGCGGATGCCCGGGTCCAGCGTACCGATCGGCCCCATGCCGACGATGAAGCCCTTGGATACCGTCACGAACGCCGGCGGCGAAATGGTGCACGCGTCGTCGACACACGTCACGACGCGCACGTTGCGGATCAACAAGTCGATGGTCAGCGCCACGGGCCGCCTTGCTTTGCAGGTGTCGCGCGGCGCCGGAAGCTCCGCCTAGGCACCCAGACGCTTCTCGATCGCCGCCTTGGCGGCCATCAGCGAGGCCGGCAGGTGATACGCAAGCTGCGTGAACAGTTCGCCGTGCAGCGCGACTTCCTGCTTCCACGCCGCGGCGTCGACATGCGTCACTTGTTCGTATTGCGCACGGCTGAATTCGAGCCCCGTCCAGTTCAGGTCGGCGTAGCGCGGGCTCAACCCCATCAGGTGGTCTTCGCCGCTCGCGCGCCCCTGCACACGCTCGACGATCCACTGCAAGACGCGCATGTTCTCGCCGTAGCCGGGCCAGACGAATTTGCCGTCGGCTCCCTTGCGGAACCAGTTGACGCAGTAGATCTGCGGCAGCGTCGCGCCCTGGGACTGCAGCGTCGCGCCGAGGTCCAGCCAGTGCTGGAAGTAGTCGCTCATGTTGTAGCCGATGAAAGGCAGCATCGCGAACGGGTCGCGCCGCACCACGCCTTGCGCGCCGCTGGCCGCAGCCGTCGTCTCCGAGCCCATCGTCGCGGCCATGTAGACGCCCTCCAACCAGCTGCGCGCTTCGGTGACGAGCGGCACCGTCGTCGAACGCCTGCCGCCGAAAACGAAGGCGTCGATCGCCACGCCTGCCGGGTCGTCCCACTGCGGGTCCAGCGCCGGGTTGTTGGTTGCGGCCACGGTGAAGCGCGAATTCGAGTGCGCGGCTTTGGCACCGCTGCGCTTGGCGAGTTCGGGGGTCCAGTCCTTGCCTTGCCAGTCGACCAGGTGCGCGGGCGCTTCGTCGGTCATGCCTTCCCACCAGACGTCGCCCTCGTCGGTGAGTGCGACGTTCGTGAAAATCACGTCGCGCTTCAAGCTCGCCATGCAGTTCGGGTTGGTGTGCTCGTTGGTCCCCGGCGCGACGCCGAAGTACCCCGCTTCCGGGTTGATGGCATGCAGGCGCCCGCCCTTGCCCGGTTTGATCCAGGCGATGTCGTCGCCCACTGTGGTGACTTTCCAGCCTTGCAGACCCGCGGGAGGGATCAGCATGGCGAAGTTGGTCTTGCCGCAGGCGCTCGGGAACGCTGCGGCGACATGGTGTTTCTTGCCTTCAGGCGAGGTCACGCCCAGGATCAGCATGTGCTCGGCGAGCCACCCCTGTTCGCGCCCCATCGTGCTGGCGATACGCAGCGCAAAGCACTTCTTCCCGAGCAGCGCATTGCCGCCGTAGCCGCTGCCGTAGCTCCAGATTTCCTGGGTCTCGGGGTAGTGCACGATGTACTTCGTGTCGTTGCACGGCCAGCTCACGTCGCGCAGGCCGGGGGTCAACGGCGCGCCGACCGTGTGCACGCAGGGCACGAAGTGGCCGTCGGTGCCGAGCAAGTCGAGCACGGCGCGCCCCATCCGCGTCATGATTTTCATGTTCACCGCGACGTAGGCGCTGTCGGAGAGCTCGACGCCGATGTGCGCGATCGGCGAGCCGAGCGGCCCCATGCTGAACGGCACCACATACATCGTGCGGCCACGCATGCTGCCTTTGAAGAGCGCCTGCTCGCCGGTTTGCAGCAGCTCGCGCATCTGCGCCGGCGCCATCCAGTTGTTGGTGGGGCCGGCGTCTTCCTTGCGTGCACTGCAGATGAAGGTCCGGTCTTCGACGCGTGCCACGTCGGCGGCGCTGCTGCGCGCCAGATAGCTGTTGGGGCGCAACTCGGGGTTCAGGCGCGTGAAGGTTCCCGCGGCGACGAGTTGCGAGCAAAGCCGGTCGTATTCGGCGTCGCTGCCGTCGCACCAGACGACGTCTTTCGCTTGCGTCAGCGCTGCCATTTTGCCGACCCAATCGATCAAGTGCGCATGGCGCACGTGAGCGGGGGCGTTCGAGCGCAAGCCTTCAATCACAGGTGAATTCATCGGGTTTCCAGTATTGATCGGGTCAACCTGAATTTTCGCGGGAGTGTAATTCTGCGCCATTCACCCCTTCGCGGGGGCAGCGCGGGCAAATGCGGAACAAAGTCATGCACCGGCGTGGCGCTTGGGCAGCGCTTGACGATGCGCTGCATTGCCTGCCCCGCCCGGGATCGATACGATGGCCCGCGCCATGCCCGCCTCTTTGAATCGCCGCACATTGTTGCTCGCAGGCCTGGGCGCCGGGCCTTTGGTCGGGCACGCGCAGCAGCGCCGCTCGCTGGCCGATCCGATGCGCTTGGGCGTCGATTGGGCCTTGCATGAATCGGGGCTCGCGCCGGCATTGCAACGTGGCTTTGGGCGCGACACGGGCATCGCCGTGAAACTGATCCCGGCGCCGGCGGCGATCGTGCTGCAGGCCTTGGAACAAGGCGAAGTCGACGCGGCACTGTGCAATTCGCCGTTGGCCGAAGCGCGCCTCGAAGCGCAGGGGTTCGCCCATGAGCGGACCATGCTGGCGATGAGCGAATTCGTCATCGTCGGGCCGCTGCTCAAGGCGCCTGTGCCGGCCAAAGCGTCCAAGCCGGCACGGCCCAGCAAGCCGGCCAAGCCACGCGACCCCGCGGGCTTGATCGGAAGCGCCAGCGTCGCGCAAGGATTGCAGCGCCTCGTCGACGCAGCAGCGGCGGATCCGGCGATCCAGTTTCTTTCCGCCCATGACGGCTCGGGCACGCATGTGATCGAAGAAGCCATGTGGCGCGCCGCGAAAATTGCACCCGCGGCACCGTGGTATCGGCGCGCCGGCGCTGCACCGGGCTTGATCGCGGCGGCGCGCCAGCAGGGCGCGTATGCACTGGTCGAGCGTGGCGCCTGGGCCGCGCACGGCGGGCCGCCGCTGGCGGTGCTGCTGCAGGGTGACCCGATGTTGCGCGTGGCGGTGCACATGATGCGCAGCTTTCGCTCGAAACACGCTGCGGCCAAATTGTTCAGCGCCTGGCTCACCGGCGCGAAGGGGCGCGGCGTGGTCGCCGCGAGCAGCGGCTATCGAATGCCAGGGTAGGCGCCTGCGCCGCCGGCGACCGTCCGGGCTCCGGGTTCCCGCGTGCAGGCTACATTTGTGCGCCGCCCCCGGGCACCGCTGAGCCGCCCCACCCTCGCACATGTTGGCCTACCGCCACGCCTTTCACGCCGGCAACCATGCCGACGTGCTGAAGCACGTCGTGCTCACGCTGGTGCTGCGCCACATGAACGCCAAGCCCAAGGCGTACCGGCTCATCGACACGCACGCTGGGGCCGGAGGCTATTCGCTGGTCGGCGACCATGCGCGCAAGAAGCGCGAGTTCGACCACGGCATCGCCCGCTTGCTCGACCGCGACGACCTGCCCCCTGCCGTGGCCGATTACGTCGACCTGGTCAAACAATTCAACGGCGGCGGCAAGATCGAACAGTACCCCGGTTCCCCGGCAATCGCGCGCTTTTTGCTGCGCCCGGGCGACCAGCATCGTCTGTTCGAGATCCACCCGACCGAACATCGAATCCTCGCCGCCTACCTCGCGCAGGCGCAGGGCGTCGAGGTGTACGACCGGGATGGTTTCGAAGGCCTGAAAGGCCAAGTCCCCCCCACCAGCCGCCGCGGCGTGATCCTGATGGACCCGAGTTACGAGGGGCGTGGCGACTACGGCCGCGTCATCGCCGCACTGCGCGAAGCGCTGGCGCGCTTCGCCGAGGGCGTCTACATCGTCTGGTATCCGCAGGTCAGCAAACTCGAAGCGGCGCAGCTGCCCAAGCGCCTGATTGCGCTCGCGCCCAAAGGCTGGTTGCACGCGAGCCTGACGGTGCAACAGTCGAACGAACCCGGCTTCGGCCTGAACGGCAGCGGTGTCGTCGTCATCAACCCGCCGCACACCTTGCGCGCTGAGCTGCAGGCGATTCTGCCGTTTCTCACGCAAGCGCTTGGGCAATATCCGCAGGCGCACCACCTGCTTGAGCACCGCGCTGCCTGATATAAATTGGCTTGCTATCGAATGAGACCGACGAGTTGGGAACGCTCGCTTTCGGCCGAGCTTGTGTGAAAACCACACAGCCTCGGCCCGTTGCTGCCGTTCGCCGCAATGTGCGTGCAGCCGCGGCCAGCGTTCGTGCCGTCAGCGCTCGGGTGCGCGCTTCAAGTCGCGAAACGCTGCGAACAACCAGGAGCGCATCGCCACGACGAGCGTGTAGGGGCGCTTGTGCTCGGCGTCCAAGCGCTGGTCGGCGAGGTGCGCTTGCGCAAAATCCTGGCCGATGCGCTGCAGGCGTTCCGCGAACGTCGCCGCCAGACCCTTGCCGATCTGGCCGTGCACGAGCATTAGCATTTCGCCTTCGCCGTCGAAGCCGCCGCTGTAGTAGTCGGCGACGACGTGTTTGCGAAAGTACTCCATCACCGGGCCATTCGCGCGCCAGCGAAAGCCCTTCGCGACCTTGAGACGGTAGCGGTTCAGCGGGCGCAGTTCGATGATGCCGATGCGGTCGAGCTGGACGAGCAGCTTCACGCACTCGGCGTCGGTCAAGGTGTAGGCCGACGTCATTTGCTCGATCGTCCATTGGCTGAGGCAACAAATGGCCAGAAGCAGCAACTTGCGATCGCCGATCACGGCCTTTTCCTGCTCGGGCGTCAGCTCGCGGCGCAGCGGCTGCGCGTCGGCGACTTTGCGCGCGAGTTCGGCAAAGTCCATCTTCAAGACGCGCAACACGTCATCGATGCGCGACAGCGGCATGTCGGCTTTGGCGAAGACGCGCTTGATGCTCGACTCCGCCAGGCCCAGCTGCACTGCCAATTCGGCATAGGTGATTCCAGCGACTTTGAGTTCGGCCTTCAACGCGGCCACAAGGTCGTGCGTCGTGCTCATGCGGGGTCCTCTTTGAGGTACTGCGAGACGATACCAGACGGCGAAGCGCGTGCCACCAGCTGGGAGAGCTTGATACCGAGCGCGGCGATGGCGATCATGAGCCCGTGTTCATCAACCCCGCTCGAAAGCACGCCATGCAAACCCTCCTCATTCGCCGCGACACCAAGGCCTGGACGATGCAAGTCTGGCTCTCGTTCTTCAGCGCCGTCACGCTGTGCGCCATCGGCCTGGCCTACTTGCCCGGCGATGACCTGGCGCGAGCCTTCATGGTGATGGGCTACGTGTTCTGCCTGTCCACCGCGTTCGCCCTGGCCAAGTTCGTTCGCGACAACGCGCTCCGCAAGGCCGACACGCCGATGTGGAGCCTCGTCGTTTGGGGCGGTTTCGCGCTGGCGATGGGCCTCACCGGCTGGGGCCTGTGGCGCATGGACGTGAACCCGACCTACAAGGCGTTTCTCGGCGTGAGCTGGCTGTTCCTCATCTCCTGCGTGTTCACGCTCGCCAAAATCTTGCGCGACGCGCACGACGCCGACCTCGCCGAAGCGCGCCGAGACGCCTTGGCCTCGCGTGGCGGCCGCGAGGGCGAGTGACGCGTCAGTTCCCCCATTCGAAGGAGTCCGGTCATGACAACGATGAACCTGTTGCGCAGCGCCGCGCTTGCTGCCGCATTGAGCACGACGCTGATTTCGGCGCGCGCGCATTCGAACCCTTCCGACCCGAGCCTGCTGTCGGCCTTGCCGATCGCCGTCTCCGTGGCTGCGCCGGTTCTCATCCTGAGTGCTGGAGCGAGCTTGATGGTGATCGCCGTGCAGGCCACGAGCAGCGGCACGCTGTGGGTGCTGGAGCGCGCCTCGGACGGTGCGCGCGCCAGCGTTACGCTCAGCAGTCAAGCGGCAGGCGCGCTGTCGGTGGCGGCCGGCACTGCCGTGCTGGTCACGGCAATGAGCATCGGCTGGCTGCTTTCGGCGGCGGGTCACGTGCTGGTTTTCATCCCGAACCAACTGGGCGCTGCGCTGTTGCACAACGAGCGACTGACGCGATGAGGCCGCGGCGCTTCGCGATGAGGCTGCTCGCTGCGCTGGCAGTGGCATTCGCGGGAAGCGCCGTGCACGCCGGGCGCACCTGTGAGAGCAAGCTGCCGCGCGTCGATTCGGTGCAACGCGCCATGCTTCTGACGACCATCCGAATCAGAAGCGCTTTGCCGACCGCATCGAGACCGTCACCGTCGACTCGGTCTTCGTCTGGCTCGCGCGCAGCCAGCTGGGCGGGCCGCTCAGCGTGGTTCGTTAGCAGTCGGCCACCCGTTCGACCCCAATCCCCGCACAATCGCTTCGCCACAGCTCTACGATGAGCCCCATGATCGAATTCTTCTTCGATTGCTCCAGTCCCTGGACGTATCTGGCGTTTCACAACATCCAGCCGCTCGCCGCCGAGTTTGGTGTGCCGATTTCCTGGCGCCCGGTGCTCGTGGGCGGCATTTTCAATGCCGTGAATCCGAGCGTCTACGCGATGCGCGAGAACCCGGTGCCGCCCAAGCGCGACTACATGCGGAAGGACTTGCAAGACTGGGCGGGTGACGCCGGTCTGCGCATCGTCTTTCCGCCGCGCGTATTTCCGGTGAACAGCGTCAAGACGATGCGCGCATGCATCGTGCTCGACGCGCAGCACCAACTCGTGCCGTTCGCATCCGAGGTGTTCGAGGCGTATTGGGGCCGCGACGAAGACATTTCGCAAGACGCGGTGCTCGCGTCAATTTGCGCCAAGGTCGATGTCGATGCCGCAGCGCTGTTCGCTGCGATCGCACAGCCGGCCATCAAAGAGCAGCTCAAGGCCAACACCGACGAGGTGATGCGCCGCGGCGGCTTTGGCTCACCGACGATCTTCGTGAACCGCGACGACATGTATTTCGGCAACGACCGCCTGCCGCTGGTGCGCGCGGCATTGCAGCGCCGAGCGCGACGCTGACGTACCGTCGGCGCCGTCTCCGCCGCCTACGCCGCGGCGAGTTCGCGCGGCACCGCCTGCGCCAGGAAATCGAACACGCGCCGCACGATGGCGCTGCCGCGGATCTCGCGGTGCACGGCGAGCCAGCATGGCAGCTCGGGGATCGCCAGGCTCGGCAGAACGGGAATCACACCCGGCCAATGCGCAATGTTGTAGCGCGCCGCAAAACCGATTCCCGCGCCGGCGGCGATGAGCCTGCCGTAGGCGAGCTGGTCGTCGGTGCGCAGCGCAAAGTGTTCGCGCATGATCGTCGTGCCGAGCGCCGCGAAGCCGCGCAGAATCGTGTCGTCGCGGTCGTAGCCGATTAGGCTGTGCTGCAACAGGTCGGCCGCTTGCTGCGGCGTTCCGGCGCGCTTCAGGTAGCTCTTGTGCGCGCACGCGAGCACCGGGATGTCGCCGAGCTTTTTCGCGATCAACGACGCCTGCGCCGGGCGCACCATGCGCAGCGCGATGTCGGCTTCGCGGCGCAGCAGGTTGCTCAATCTGTTGGAAACGACAAGCTCAATCTGAATTCCGGGTTCTTCGATTTGCAGGGTGGCAAGCACGCGCGGCAGCAGATAGCTCGCAGCGACCTGGCTCGT
>JBEBHW010000821.1:0-1792 GCA_040081145.1 Burkholderiaceae bacterium | reverse complement strand
CTCACGCAGGCCGGAGCCCCCGGTGGTACAGTGCAGCCTTCGTTTGCGGCGCGCGGCTCGCCCATGAGCTGCGCCAACGCGCTGCAAATGTCTCGAGTTTTCCGCACCAGGGTCCGCCAGGCCGCAGTTCAGCGGCGTGCACTCGAGTTCTGGCGACCCGCAGCGACAGCGCCCGTGAACGCTGTCCCGAGCCAGGCACACGCTCATTCGCGCATCAAGCGCGCGTCCATTTTCCGCGGCCCACACCGCTGCCGCGGCAACGCCTGTTCGCGGCTCTCGAAGGAGCTTCGGCCATGGCCAAAGAAGAACTGATCGAAATGAGCGGTGTCGTCAACGAAGTGCTGCCCGACTCGCGCTTTCGCGTGACGCTGGACAACGGCCACCAATTGATCGCCTACACGTCGGGCAAGATGCGCAAGCACCACATCCGCATCCTCGCCGGCGACAACGTCTCGCTGGAACTGTCCCCCTACGATTTGAGCAAGGGCCGCATCACGTTTCGCCACCTCGAGCGCCGCGGGCCCGCACCCAGCTCGTCGCGGCCGGGCCAGCGCAGCGCCTGAGCAAGCGCCATCGCCAGCTGCGCACGCGGTGTGCGGCATTTTGCCGCCACGACTACGCGCCGGCGACCGACGGCGCGGGTTCAGCCTTCGGCCCGATCAGGCCCAGGCTCAGCGCCGTGCCGAACAGCACCACGCTGCCTCCGGCGAGCATTTGCAGCGTGACGTTTTCACCGAGGTAGAGCGAGCCCGAGATCATCGCCACCACCGGGTTCAAGAAGGTCACCGACATGGCGCGTACCGGGCCGATGCGCCGCAGCAGCCTGAAGTAGATCAGGAATCCCAGGCCCGAACTCGCGACGCCGAGAAACGCCACTTCGGCCCAGGCGCGCACGCTCGGGTTCACGCTCGGCCACGTCGCCCAGGCGAGCGGCGCGAGGAAGATGCTCGCTGCGAGCAGGCTACCCACCGTGATGACGAGCGAATCTGCGCCCGCGAGGTGCTTGCGCGTGTAGTTCGCGCCGACGCTCCAGACCATCGACGTGCCCAGCACCGCGAGTACGGCCACGACGCCGTCGCCCGTCTTGAACGACACGCTGCCCCACATCAACACGCCCACCCCCGCAAAACCCACCACCAGGCCGCACGCGCGCCAGACGCCCAGGCGTTCTTTAAGCAGGTAATGCGCGATGAGGCCGGCAAAGAGCGGCGCTGTCGCGTTGAGCACCGCCACCAGACCTGCAGTGATGTGCAGCGAAGCGAAGGCGAGCAGCAAGAAGGGCACGGCGGTGAACGGTACGCCCAGCGTCAACAGCTGTTTCGGGTGGGCGCGCAAGACCGGCCAGCCGCCGCGCGCGAGCATCACCGGCGCGAGAAGCAAGGCCGCGAGCCCCAGGCGCAGCGCGACCAGCGGCGCCGGGCCAAAAGCCGGCACGGCGGCGCGAACGAACAGGTACGCCGCACCCCAGAGCAGGCTCAGCAAGAGCAGTTCGGCCACGTCGCGAGGGCGCATCGGGCTGAGCTTAGCGGATCGGCGGCATTCGGCCCGGGCTGAACGCCACCATCGCGCGCGCCCTCAAAGTGCCAAAGAAGGCCGGATGAGCCCGGCTCTTCCGGCCACCGGTGCGAGTTGTGTGTGGCAATCTTGTCGCCTCGAAGTTCACTGGAGAAACGCTCATGCTGCGCGTCGCAATCGCAATCCTCATTCCCGTCGTCGTTATGTTCGGCGCATCACCCGCGCTTGCCGCGACCAAAGTCGTGCACGGCGTGGCCTTGGCGTCGCTGTGCAAAGG
>JBEBHW010000128.1:0-8333 GCA_040081145.1 Burkholderiaceae bacterium | reverse complement strand
CACTCGAACTGTTGATTGCGATGTACATGTCGGCGCGCGACGGCAAGCGCATCAGTCTTCCGCTGGCCTACTGAGCCCACTGCGCACATGACCACGACAATCCACCCCAGCGCCATCGTCGACCCGGGAGCCGCGTTGGGAGACGGCTGCCGCGTTTGGCACTTCGTTCACATCAGCGCCGGGGCGCGAATCGGCAAGGCGTGTTCATTCGGGCAGGGCGTGTTCGTCGGCAACGACGTGCTGATCGGCGACAACGTGAAGATCCAGAACAACGTGTCGGTCTACGACGCGGTGACGCTGGAAGACGACGTGTTCTGCGGGCCGAGCATGGTGTTCACGAACGTCTACAACCCGCGTTCGGCGGTCATCCGCAAGGGCGAGTACCGGCGCACCCTCGTTCAGCGCGGTGCCACGCTGGGCGCGAACTGCACGATTGTGTGCGGTACGACAGTGGGGCGATATGCCTTTGTGGGCGCGGGCGCTGTCGTCAACCGTGACGTGCCCGATTTCGCGCTGATGGTCGGTGTTCCCGCGCACCATATCGGCTGGATGAGCCGGCATGGCGAGCGGCTGGACTTGCCGTTGACGGGTGACGCGCAAGCGGCCTGCCCGGCCACCGGGCAGCGCTACCTGCTGCGCGCCGGAGTGTGCACGCCGGCCGAGGGAATCGAATGAGCGAAAAGCTCGAATTCACCGACCTCAAGACGCAGTACGCGGCGCTGCGCGAGACCATCGCCGCGCGCATGCAAAAGGTGCTCGACCATGGCCAGTACATCATGGGCCCGGAGGTCAAGGAACTCGAAGAACGTCTGGCCGAATTCACCGGCGCGAAACACTGCATCACGGTGGCCAGCGGCACCGAAGCGCTGTTGATCGCTCTGATGGCACTGGGCCTGAAGCCCGGCGACGAAGTCATCACGACGCCATTCACCTTTGCCGCGACCGCCGAGATGATTGTGTTGCTCGGCGCCAAGCCGGTGTTCGTCGACATCGAAGCCGACACCTGCAACATCGATGCGAGTCTGATCGAAGCAAAGATCACGGCGAAGACACGAGCCATCATGCCGGTCAGCCTGTACGGTCAGACGGTCGACATTGACGCCATCAACGCGATCGCGGCTCGGCACGGAAACCTGCCCGTGATCGAAGACGCAGCGCAAAGCTTCGGTGCCACCTACAAAGGGCGCAGGAGCGCCAACCTCAGCACCTTCGGTTGCACGAGCTTTTTCCCGAGCAAGCCTCTGGGCTGCTACGGCGACGGCGGCGCGATCTTCACGAACGACGACGCTCTCGCGCAGATGAGCCGCGAGATCCGCGTGCACGGCCAGAGCGCGCGCTACACGCACACGCGTGTGGGCGTGGGCGGGCGCATGGACACGCTGCAATGCGCGGTTCTGTTGGCCAAGCTGGAGCGCTTCGAGTGGGAGCTGCAAAGGCGCCTTGAGATCGGCGCGCGTTACCTCGAACGGCTCGCGGGCAGCCGCGTCGGGTGCATCGCCGTGCGGCCTGGCCGTGACTGCGTGTGGGGCCAGTACACCGTCTTCGTCGACCACCGCGCTCAGGTTCAAGCTGCACTCGCCGAGCGTGGTGTCCCGACTGCCGTGCACTATCCATCGCCGTTGCACCATCAGCCGGCCTACGCCGCGCTGTGTGGCGCGCAGGATTGCCCGCGGAGCGTGCTGGCGAGCCGGCGTGTGCTGAGCCTGCCGATGAGCGCCGACCTGACGGTGCCGCAGCAGGACCGGGTGGTTGCGGCGCTGCTCGACGCCGTGCACGAGTTCGCGGTGGCCGCGACTTAGTGGCGCCTGCGATGACGCTGTGGCGCGCCACGCTGACATTGCTCGCCGGCGGCGCCCTCGCGCAAGCCTTGCCGCTGCTGCTGGGGCCGTGGCTGACGCGGCTCTACAGCCCTGACGATTGGGGCCGCTATGCGCTGTTTTCGGCGGTCGCCGCCAACTTGGGTGTGATCGCCTGCGCGCGCTACGAGTACGCGTTGCCGCTGGCCCTGGATGACGGCGAGGCGCGCGACCTGATGGCCTTGTGTCTGCATCTGCTGCTGGCGGTGACACTGTTGAGCGTGCTGCTCGCCGCGCTGCTGCACGCGACG
Source organism: Burkholderiaceae bacterium (assembly GCA_040081145.1). Taxonomy (GTDB): domain Bacteria; phylum Pseudomonadota; class Gammaproteobacteria; order Burkholderiales; family Burkholderiaceae_C; genus JAEMQF01. The sequence goes on along the minus strand of JBEBHW010000128.1, from coordinate 6,226 downwards.
CAATCGCTCGACCACGCCGTGTGGCTGCCGCTCGCCGTGGCCTCGGCCGGCGCCGCGCAATGGCTGACGCTTTGGGCGAACCGCGCGCAGCGGTTCAAATCGCTCTCGGCGAGTCGCGTCACCCAGTTCGGCGGCGCCGCTGTCTTTCAGGCCGCGAATGGCTTGGCGCAGGCGGGCTCGGTGGGCTTGATCGGCGGCGCTCTGGTCGCGAACGTTGGGGCGCTGGCCTGGCTGCGCCACCCGGCGCCCACTGGAGGGTGGCTTTCGCTCGTGCGCGTGCCGCGCGACGCGATGCACAAGGTCGCGCGCCAGCACCGCAGCTTTCCGCTGTTCAACACGCCGCATACGTTTGCCAATGCACTCTCGGACACGCTCACGATTGCGATGTTGGCGGCCAGCACGGGCGATGCCGCAGCGGGTTTCTGGGGCTTGTGCATGCGCTACCTGAAGGCGCCTGCCACCCTGGTGGGCGGGGCGCTGTCGCAAGCGCTCTACCCACGCCTGGTGGGCGCGACTGCACAGGACGCCCGCAGCACCGTGCGCCGCGCCATGGCGGCGCTGGCGTTGATCGGGCTGCCGCTCGTGGTGCTGCTTCTTGCCAGCGGCCCGGCGCTCTTCGAGTGGGCGTTCGGCGCGCGCTGGCGCGAAGCCGGTGAACTGGCGCGGGCGCTCGCCCCCTACATCGGTATGCACTTCATTGCCTCGCCGCTGGCCGTGGTGACAATGGCGTGGAACGCTCAGGCATGGGCGTTGCGCCTGGCCTTGGCTGGCCAGGCGATGTTCCTTGTGGCACTCGCGCTCGGCCTGCACTTCGGGGGCTTGCTCGGCGGTGCGTGGGCGGTCTCCGCAGCGACCGTGCTTTACTTCGGCTGGTACTTCTGGGCGCTTGCGACTTGGAAGTGGGAAGGGCAGGAGGGGGTGCCCCCAGGCCAGGGGATCCGAGAACAGGCGCCGCATGAGGGTGAGGAGCCGCATGTTTAGGTCCTGGTTTAATCGTGCTCGTCGCCACCTTTGGCGCGTGCTCTTCTTCCGCATCGTCTTCGGCGAGCGCACCAGCGATGGCCGCGCCTTGCCGTTCACACGCATCGGCGCGACCACCTGCATCGAATACGAAGAGCGCTTGCTGCTTGCCGACAACGTGTTCATCGGCCACTTCAACTTCATCGAAGCAAGCCACGGCGTGAGCATCGATGCGGGAACGCAAGTGACGAACTACGTGAGCATCGTCACGCACAGTTCACATCGCAGCCAGCGCCTGATGGGGCAGGCCTACGCCAGCGGTGCGGCGCAGCCGCTGCCCGGCATGATTGCGGGGCCGGTGCACATCGGTGCGTATTGCTTCATCGGCCCGCACAGCGTCATCGAAGCCAATACCCGGCTCGGCAAGGGCTGCATCGTCGCCTCGCACAGCCGCGTGCGCGGTGAGTTTGCCGACTTTTCGATGATCGCCGGCAGCCCGGCGCAGCGTACCGGCGATACGCGTGACGCGGATGCACCCTGGCTGCAGCGCCACCCCGAGTGGCGCGCGACGTATGAAGCCTGGGCCGGCAGCGCCACGCCCGCGCCGGGTGCGATTGCGTCCGACGGCCGCTCAGGACCCAAGCGCTGATGCGCATCGTGTTGATCGGCGACGGCGAAAGCGCCCACCTGCTCAAGTGGGCGCGCGCGCTGGCGCAAGTGCAAGGCGTGCAGCTCTGGGCCGCGTCGAGCCGCGGCTTCTGTGCGGAGTTCGACGCATGGGTGAACCCGCAGCAGCGCCTGGCGCTGGGCACGCACGCTGCGTACGAGGGCGGCAACGTCAGCGTCTTGCTGGCGCTGCCGCGCCTGGGCGCGTGGCTGCGCCACGTCGACGCCGATTGGTTGCACGCGCACTACCTCACCTCGCACGGTACGCTGGCCTGGCTCGCCAAGCGCATCTGGCGCTTGCGCGGCGGCTTGGTCGGCTCCGCCTGGGGCAGCGACGTGCTGATCACGCCGCGGCGCAACGCCGTCTACCGCGGGCTCACAAAGCGCGTCTTGCGCGCGTGCCGCCTGACGACAAGCGATTCAGCGCACATGGCGCGGCAGATGCGCGAACTCGGTGCCGCTGAAGTCATGACGTTTCCGTTCGGGCTCGATGCCTTGCCGGCACCCGGGGCCGCAAAGCAACCCTGGCTGTTCTTTGCAAACCGAGGTCTGGAGCCGCTGTACCAGCCGCTGCGCGTCATGCAGGTCTTCGCGCAGGTGGCTCAAGAGCGCCCGGAAGCTCGATTGGTCGTCGCCAACCAGGGTTCGCTGCAAGATTCGCTGCGCCAAGCGGCGCGCGAAATGGGTTTGCGCGTGGGCACGTTGCAGCACGACGAGCAAGTTGAATTCACAGGCGTGCTCGACGCAGACGCGCAGGCGCGCTGGTACGCGAAGGCGCAGTGGTACCTGAGCCTGCCGCGCAGCGATTCGGTTTCGGTGTCGGTGCTCGAGGCGATGGCGCACGGCTGCATTCCGCTGCTCAGCGACTTGCCTGCGAATCGCGAACTCGTGTGCGATGGCGAGAACGGCGTGATCGTGCCCGCGTCGCAAGCGGCAGCGCCCCTCGCGATGCTCGACGCGCTGCTCGGCAACGCGGTTCAGGTGGCGCGCGCGAATCGCGACTGGGTCGCCACGCACGCGTTGTTTCCGCCCGCGGTGGCGCGCTTCGTCGCGCGCCTGCGCGAACTCGGGTCAGTGGGCAGCAGTTGAACATCCTCCTGATCAACCATTACGCCGGTTCGCCAAAGCATGGCATGGAGTTCCGGCCGTACTACCTGGCGCGCGAGTGGGTGCGCAGCGGGCACGCCGTGACGATCGTCGCCGCATCGTTCTCGCACGTTCGGCAGTGCCACCCAGAAGTGCAGAGCGCGGTAGTGCACGAAACCATCGACGGAATCTCGTACCGCTGGCTGCCCACGCCGGCGTATGCCGGCAATGGCCTGCGCCGGGCGCTCAACATCGGATCGTTTCTGCGGCAGGTCTGGTGCGACGCGAAGGTCCTGGTGGCCGATGTCAAGCCCGATGTCGTGATCGCATCGAGCACGTACCCGATGGACATCTGGGTCGCGCGGTACATCGCGCGGCTTGCCGGCGCGAGACTCGTCTTCGAGGTGCATGACCTGTGGCCGGCGTCGCCGATCGAACTCTCCGGAATGTCGCCCTGGCACCCATTCATCATGCTGTGCCAGAAGGCCGAGAACGACGCGTACCGAGACGCAGATTTGGTGGTCTCGATGCTGCCCTGCGTGGCCGAGCACATGCGCGCGCACGGGCTGGATTTGAAGAAGCTGCATATCGTTCCCAACGGCATCGCGCCGGACGATTGGCAAGCCGAGCCGGTGCCCCTGGACCCGCGGCTCCTCGAACATCTGCGCGCGCAGCAGGCGGCGGGCCTAACCATCGTCGGTTACGCCGGTTCGCACGGCCTGCCCAATGCGCTCGACGTTTTGCTCGATGCGGCGGCGCGGCTCAGGAACGAACCCTTTGCTTTCGTGCTGGTGGGCGACGGCATGGAAAAGCCGCGCCTGGTGCAGCGAGTGGGCGAGCAGCAACTGGACAACGTGCGCCTGTTCGCACCGATTCCCAAAGCGCAAGTGCCCGCGCTGCTGCGCGAGATGACAATCGCCTACATCGGCTGGCAGCGCCAAGCCATCTACCGTTTTGGCATCGCGCCGAACAAGTTGCTCGACTACATGATGGCCGGCGTGCCGGTGCTGCACAGCGTGCAAGCCGGCAACAACCCGGTGGCCGAAGCGGACTGCGGCCTGACCGTCGAGCCCGAATCCGTCGACGCCGTGGTGCACGGGCTGCGTCGCCTCGCCGCCGTGCCGGCAGCGGAGCGCCGCGCGATGGGCGTTCGTGGGCGAGCCTTCGTGTCGGTTCACCACAGCTATCCCATGCTGGCGCAGCGTTTCCTCGAAGCGATCGCATGAACGAGCCCACCGAAACCGATGCCGTGAAGCAGCGTTACGCGCGGCGCCCGGCCACCGACCCGCGCTACAGCCTGCTGCGCCCCGAGGTCTGGCACATGGTGCAGGAGCGCCAGCGCGAGATGCTGAAGTTGTTCGTTCGCGCCGGGCACACGGACCTTGCCGCGCTGCGCGTGCTCGAAGTCGGTTGTGGCAGCGGCGGCAACTTGCTCGAGCTGCTTCGCATGGGCTTTCTGCCCGAGCACCTCACCGGGGTCGAACTACTCCCTGAGCGTGCCACCGTCGCGCGCCACGCGTTGCCCGCGGCGACCGTGGTGCATGCGGGCGATGCGCTCGCTCTGGATTTGCCTCCCGCTTCGCAGGACATCGTCTACGTCTCCACCGTCTTCTCGTCACTGCTCGACCCCGCCTTCCAGCAACGCCTGGCCACGTGCATGTGGCGCTGGCTGCGCAGCGGGGGCGCGGTGCTCTGGTACGACTTCACCTACGACAACCCGCGCAACCCCGACGTGCACGGTGTGCCGCTCGCGCGCATTCGCGAGCTGTTCCCGCAGGGCGCGATCGACGCGCACCGCGTGACGCTTGCGCCGCCCATCGCGCGCAGCGTCGCGGCGCTGCATCCGGCGCTCTGCACGATTTTCAATCTGCTGCCTGCGCTGCGGACGCATCTGCTGTGCTGGATCCGCAAGCCCTGAGAGCGCGGGGGGTCGAAGCTACAATCGATTCATCAACGCATCACGGCATCAAGTGCCTGCCGAATCGGAGATCAAACATGCGCACCACACTTGACATCGACGACGATCTGCTCGCCGCCGCCAAGGAACTCGCCCGGCGCGAGCGCAGCACTGCGGGGAAGGTCGTCTCGCGCCTGATTCGCAGCTCATTGACCGGCACCGCGCTGCCGATAAGTGCCAGCCGCTCGCGGCGCGCGCCGGTGGCCGGGTTCCAGCCGTTCCCGGCACGTGCCGGAGTCGTCGCGACGAACGAGCAGGTGAACGCCCTGCGCGACGCTGAAGGTCTGTGAGCGCCTGCGCGCCGACGCCAGAATGCGTGCTCTCCTCGATGTGAATGTGCTGGTGGCGTTGCTCGACGCGGGGCACTTGCACCACCGCGCAGCGACCGACTGGCTCGCCAGCCACTCCCGCGCCGGCTGGGCCTCCTGTCCGCTGACGCAGAACGGCTGTTTGCGCATCCTGTCGATGCCCGCCTATCCCAACCCGCAACCCGCTGCCCTAGTGGCGCAGCGCCTGAGTGCTGCCACCGCAGACCGAAGCCATCAGTTCTGGCCGGATGCATTGAGCCTGCTCGACAAGGACAGGCTGCGCTGGGAGCGGGTGCTCAACTCGCGCCAGATCACCGATGTCTACCTGCTCGCTCTCGCCCACGCTCAGGGAGGCCGCCTGGTGACGTTCGATCGCGGCATTTCGAGCGACGCAGTCGTTGGTGCGCAGAAGAAGCACCTTGTGGTCATCGAATGACGGTCCCTGCCGAGAGGACGCACGCGCCGCGCTGCGGACCGTGCCGCCCAGAACCATCCCAAGCACCATGAACCCACCCTTTCTCCCCTTTGCGCTGCCCGATATCGGCGAAGAGGAAATCGCCGAAGTGGTCGACACGCTGCGCTCAGGCTGGCTGACCACCGGCCCGAAGGCGAAGCGCTTCGAGGAAGACTTCGCCGCGTTCCTGGGCGAACCGGGTCTGCATTGCCTGGCCGTGAACTCCGCCACGGCGGGGCTGCACCTGGCGCTGGAAGCGTTGGGCATTGGCCCGGGCGACGAAGTCATCACGACCACGCACACCTTCACCGCCACCGCCGAGGTGGTGCGCTATCTCGGTGCCGATGTCGTTCTCGTCGACATTGACCCGCAAACGCTGTGCATCGATATTGACGCTGTTGAAGCCGCGATCACGCCGCGAACGCGTGCCGTGATCCCGGTGCACTACGGTGGCCTCGCGGCAGACATGCAGCGGCTGCTCGCATTGACCAAACGCCGTGGACTCAAAGTCGTTGAAGACGCCGCGCACGCCTTGCCCGCCACGTGCGCCGGGCAGCTCATCGGCACGCTGAGGAGCGACGTCACGGTGTTCAGTTTTTACGCGAACAAGACAATCACCACCGGAGAAGGTGGCATGGTCGTGACACGCAGCGAAGACCTCGCGCGGCGCATGAAGACGATGCGCCTGCACGGCATGAGCCGCGACGCGTTCGACCGCTTCACCTCCACCGTGCCGAGCTGGTATTACGAGATTGTTGCGCCGGGGTTCAAGTACAACCTGACGGATATTGCTGC
>JBEBHW010000127.1:0-8336 GCA_040081145.1 Burkholderiaceae bacterium | reverse complement strand
ATCGCGGATCACATGCCCGACATCGGCAACAACCCGCTGCTCAAGTTCTTGCGCAAACGCCTGCGCGTGACGCCGCAGCTGCACGGCAACGCCTTCTTCGTGCGCCGCCCGCTGGGCCAGGAAGGGCCGACGGTGCTGTGGGCGACGCCGCTGTTCCTGGCGCTGTGCCTGGTGGAGTTCGTCGACCTCGTGTTCGCCGTCGATTCGGTGCCGGCGATCTTCGCCATCACGACCGACCCGTTCATCGTCTACACGAGCAACATCTTCGCGATCCTCGGCCTGCGCGCGCTGTACTTCGCGCTGGCCGCGATGATCCACCGCTTCAAGTACCTCAAATATGCGTTGGCCCTGGTGCTGGTGTTCATCGGCGCGAAGATTTTCCTCGTGGGCTTCATCGGCAAATTGCCGCCCGAGCTGTCCTTGAGCGTGACTTTCGGGCTGATCGCCGGCGGTGTGCTGTTCTCGATGTGGAAAACGCGCACCGCGGCAGCCGTGCCGCACGAAGCGCGACAGTCGGACTCGCCTGCGTGAATTTGGCACGGTGGGCGGGACGGTTGCCCAGCGTCGTTCAGTTTTTTCGGAAGTCTGGCTTCGCCGCCGGATGCTTCTTGGGCGGGCGCCACGCGCCTATCGTCGCGGCATCGTTGATTCAACCCGCTCCGACACAAGGTCAATTTGATGGATCCCTCCACCTTTCTCAGCGCGCTGCTGGCCATCATCGTCATCGACCTCGTGCTCGCCGGCGACAACGCCATCGTCATCGCGCTGGCGGCGCGCGGCCTGCCGGCGCATTTGCAGAAGCGCGCCATCCTCTGGGGCGCGGTCGGCGCGATCGTGGTGCGCAGCCTGATGACACTGATCGTCGTCTGGCTGCTCAAGATCCCGGGCCTGCTGCTCGTCGGCGGCGCGATGCTGGTGTGGATCGCCTACCGGTTGCTGCTGCCCGAAGACGATGCCGGTGCCGAAGGGCACAGCCCGGTCGCCACCACGTTCTGGGGCGCGATGCGCACGATCGTGATCGCCGACGCCGTGATGGGCCTGGACAACGTGCTCGCCGTCGCCGGAGCCTCGCATGGCAACTACCTGCTCGTCGTGCTGGGTCTGCTGATCAGCGTGCCGATCGTCGTCTGGGGCAGCGCCATCGTGCTCAAGGTCGTGGAACGCTTCCCCAGTGTGGTGTACCTCGGCGCGGGAGTGCTGGTGTTGACCGCCGCGAAGATGATGAGCAGCGAACCGCTGCTGGCACCCGCGTTCGAAGTGGCGCCGCTCGCCAAGTGGGCCGTGTACCTGACGATACCGCTCGTGCTCTGGGCCGGCTTCGTGAAGAACCACAGGCGCTTCGAGTCGCGAATTCACGCACGGCTGGCCGAGTTCGCCAAGCTGCGCCCGCTCGGCGCGAGCTCGGCGCCCGGTTCCAGCATTCAACCCTTCGTTCCACTGCAAGGAGAAAGCGCCATGTTGAAAGTTCTCGTCCCCGTCGATGGCTCGGAGAATTCGCTGCGCGCGGTGCGCCACGCGATCGCCGAGTATCAACGCCACCATGAACTCGAAATCCACCTGCTCAACGTGCAGCCGCAACTGTCTCGCCACGTCGCACGTTTCGTGAACCGCCACGACCGCGACGGTTGGCACGCCGAGCAGGCCAACACGGCGCTGGCCGGAGCGCGCAAGGTGTTGGATGGCGCCGGCGTCCCGCACCAGGTGCACTGGTCGCTGGGCGACCGCGCCGCGGAGATCTGCCGCATGGCGGTGAGCCTCGGCGCGCACCACATCGTGATGGGAACGGCACGCAAGAATTCGCTCACGCGCATGCTCGAAGACTCCGCCACCGCCAAGGTGCTGCAATTGACCACGGTGCCCGTGGAAGTGGTGGCAGGCGAGTCGGTCTCGAAGTGGGAGAGCTGGGGCATCCCGGCCGGAGTGGTGAGTGCAGGCGGGTTGATGCTGCTCGCGGTGGATTGAAATCGCTCGAGCGAGCAAGCGAACGCCCGCGGCGCCGAATGGCGCGGGCGCGCCCGCTGCGACGAACCGACAAACGCATCACTCGCGATTCGGGCCCCAGAATACGGCCCGCATGAAGCCACCCTCCTCCGGCATTTCCGCAGGCCAACCTTACCCGCTCGAACAGCTGTTCGGCGCCGCGCTCAGCCCTTTCGAGCGCTTTCTGCGTCAGGCCACGGCGGGCGGCATCGTGCTCGTCGCGACAACCGTCGTCACGCTCTTCATTGCCAACTCTGCGCTCGGCGAGGGGTTGCATCATTTCTGGGAGCAGCCCGCCGGCTTGAAGCTGGGCGAGTGGAGCCTCAACCAAAGCCTGCACCATTGGGTCAACGACGGCCTGATGGCGCTGTTCTTCCTGCTCGTCGGGCTGGAGCTGAAGCGCGAAGCGCTGGTGGGCGAGCTGGCGTCGTTGAAAGACGCGGCGCTGCCCATCGTCGCCGCCATGGGCGGCATGCTGGTGCCTGCGCTCATCTACCTGTTGCTCAACCCTGAGGGACCGGCGGCACGCGGCTGGGGCGTGCCGATGGCCACCGACATCGCCTTCGCGATCGGCATTCTGGTCCTGCTGGCGAGCCGCATACCACGCGCACTGATCGTGTTCCTGATGGCGTTGGCGATTGCCGACGATCTGGGCGCGGTGCTCGTGATCGCGCTGTTCTACACCGCCGACATTGACCAGGCCGCGCTGCTCAACGCCGCCATGGCGCTGGTCGTGCTGATCCTGCTGAATCGCGGCGGCGTGCGTGCGCGGCTGCCCTACTGGCTGGTCGGCTTGCTGCTTTGGTACTTCACGGCACGCAGCGGGATTCACGCCACCGTGGCCGGTGTGCTGCTGGCGTTCACGATTCCAGTGCGGCCCAAACACACCGCGCTCGAATTCGAAGCGCGCGTGGCGCAACTGCTCGCGTCGTTTCGCCAACATGCTGCAGACCCCTCGACCCCCAGCGATACGCTGCGCAGCCACGACATGGCAACGATCGCGTCGAGCCTGGAGCGCGCGGCGCAGACTGTGCAAAGCCCGTTGCAGCGCACTGAGCATGACTTGAGCGTTCCGGTCGCGTTCGTGATCCTGCCGGTGTTCGCGCTGGCCAACGCGGGTGTCGACTTTCGCGGCGCCGACCTCCTGGAAAGCCTCGCGCACCCGATCACGCTGGGCATCGCCTCCGGACTGGTGCTGGGAAAGTTCATCGGCATCGGGGCTTTCAGCTGGCTCGCCGTCAAGTTCGGCATCGCGCGCCTGCCGAGCCAAGTGCGCTGGTCGCACCTGCTCGGCGCGGCGTGGCTCGGTGGCATCGGCTTCACCATGTCGCTGTTCATCGGCCAGCTCGGATTCACGGATCCGCAGCAACTGGAGCAGGCGAAAATCGGGATCCTGTTCGGCTCGCTGGTCGCGGCGGTGCTGGGGCTCGCCTGGCTGCTGGCGTGCACTTCCACTTCCCACAAGTCAGCGACGTAAAGAAGGACACCCATGCCCATCGACTATCTGAAGAAATCCACGCCGCCGGTACAGGCCATCGATACCGCCACGGCCGAGACGGTGCGCCGCTTGCTCGGCGACATCGAGGCCGGCGGCGAAGCCAAAGTCAAGGCGCTGGCGCGTGATTTCGACGGCTGGCAGGGCGACATCGTCGTCGACGCGGCCACCTTCGCGCGCGCCGAAAAGTCGCTGAGCAGCGGCGTCAAGGCCGATCTGAAATTCGCGCGCGACCGGGTGCAAGATTTCGCGCGGCGCCAGCGCGACTCGATGCACGAGTTCCAGGCCGAGCTCTTGCCCGGGCTGATCGCCGGCCAGCGCCTGATCCCGTGCAACACCGCTGGCTGCTATGTTCCCGGCGGGCGCTACGCGCACGCGGCGAGCGCCATCATGAGCGTGGGCACCGCCGCGGTGGCGGGCGTGAAGAACATCGTCGCCGCATCGCCCACGCACAAGGACCAGGGCATCAACCCGGCCATCCTCTACGCGTTGCAGCTGTGCGGCGCGCACACCGTGCTGGCGCTGGGCGGTGTGCAGGCGGTCGCGGCGCTGGCGTTCGGCCTGTTCAGCGGCAAGCCAGCGGACATCATCGTCGGGCCCGGCAACCGCTTCGTCGCCGAAGCCAAGCGCATTCTCTTCGGCCGCGTGGGAATCGACGTGATCGCCGGGCCCACCGAGTCGGCAGTGATTGCCGACGCGAACGCCGACCCGGCGATCGTCGCTGCCGACCTGATCGGCCAGGCCGAGCACGGCCCCGATTCGCCGGTGTGGCTGATCACCACGTCGCGCAGCGTGGGCGAGCAGGTGCTGGCGCTGATTCCCGGCGTCATCGCCGGATTGCCCGACGTGGCACGCGCCGCGGCCGAAGCGGCATGGCGAGACTACGCCGAAGTCGTGGTGTGCAGCACACGCGAGGAGGCGGTGCAACTCAGCGACGCCTACGCGAGCGAACACCTGCAGGTGCTCGCCGACGACCTGGACTGGTGGCTTGCGAACCTGACGAACTACGGCTCGCTGTTCCTCGGCGAAGAGACGACCGTCGCCTACGGCGACAAGTGCAGTGGGCCGAACCACATCTTGCCGACCAAAGGTGCGGCGCGCTACTCGGGCGGCCTGTCGGTGGGCAAGTTCATCAAGACCGTGACGTGGCAACGATTGAGCCGCGACGCGTCGCGCAGCGTCGGCCAGGTCGCCGCGCGCATTTCGCGCCTCGAAGGCATGGAAGGCCACGCCCGCACCGGCGACGTGCGGCTGCACAAGTACTACCCGGACGAACAGTTCGACCTCGGCACGTTGACCGGCCATCAGCGCTGAACGCCAAGCCCATGAACCCCACCCGTCTCGAACTCGACCTGACCCAGCAGGAACCCATTCCCCCACAGGGCGTGCAAGCCGCGCTCGCGCTCATGGCCAGCGGCAAACTGCACCGCTACGGCGAAACCGGCGGCAAACCGAGCGAAGTGTCGGCCCTCGAAGCCGACTTCGCGCGCGAACTCGGCGTGCACTATTGCGTCGCACTGAATTCGTGCGGCTCGGCGATGTTCGTTGCGCTGAAGGCGGCGGGCGTGAAACCGGGCGACGCGGTGCTGTCGAACTGCTTCACGCTTGCGCCTGTGCCCGGTGCGATCGCGCACGCCGGTGCGCGGCCGGTGCTGGTGGACGTGACCGACGACTGCACGATTGCTTTGGACGATCTGGATCGCAAGTGTGCGAGCAGCGGCGCGAAGACCTTGCTGCTGTCGCACATGCGCGGCCACCTCTGCGACATGCACGCACTCGCGGCCATCTGCCGGCGCCACGGCGTGCAGGTGATCGAAGACTGCGCGCACACGATGGGCGCGGGCTGGGGCGGCAAGGCCACCGGAACCTGGGGCCGCGCCGGGTGCTTCAGCCTGCAAAGCTACAAGCACGCGAACAGCGGCGAAGGCGGTCTGCTCGCGACCGACGATGAAGACCTCGCCGCGCAGGCGATTCTTTTCTCCGGAAGCTACATGCACTACGCGTCGCACGTCGCGCGGCCCGATGAATCGGTGTTCGAGCGCTGGAAGTACGTCACGCCGAACTTCAGCCTGCGCATGAGCAATCTCGCCGCCGCGCTGGCACGGCCACAGCTGGGCGGCGTGCTCGCCGATCGCCGCCGGCGCTGGAACGAGCGCTACGCGTGGCTCGCCGCCGGGCTGGCTGGATCGCCGCACCTGCGCCTGCCGCAGCGCCCTGCCGACGAGCAGTTCGTCGGCAGTTCGATCCAGTTCTCGCTGGTGGACCTGCCGCGCGAACGCGTGCAGCGCTTTGTCGCCAACGCGGCGCAGCGCGGCGTGCACGTCAAGTGGTTCGGTGCCGATGCGCCGACGGGGTTCACGAGCGTGTGGACGCACTGGCGCTTCTTTGGGCAAGCGCAAGTCCTGCCCAACGCCGACCGCGTGCTCGGCGGGTTGTGCGACATGCGGCTGCCGCTCACCCTCACGCAAGCGGACTGCGAAGCCGTCGCCGCGGTGTTGCGCGGGGCGCTTGCCGAATAAAGCGGGTCGCCTGCGGCGCTACGACAGCGTCGGACAAACGCGCGCGTGCAGGTGGACGAGCTCCATCTGGCCGTGCGTCTCGGTCTTCTGGAAGATCTGCTTCAGATGGCTTCGGCCGGCGCCGGGGTGCAGGTCACGAGCCCTGGCGCGGCGCAAACGACAGAATGCCGTCAGCGTGGATGATGGCCTTGGCGATGTCTTCCGTCGCGGTACGTTTGCTCATCGCCTGTTCGCGAATGATGCGGTACGCCTCATCGTCGCTCACGTTGCGTGTACGCACCAGGATGGCCTTGGCTTCACTGATCTGGTTCGCGCAGAGCAATTTCTGCTCGAGTCGCGCCACGCGTTTGCGCGCTTCGCGCAATTCGGCGTGGTTGTGCTGCGCCATCGCCAGCGAAGACAAGATGCCGGCCGAGCGAACCGGACTCACCAGCACCGCGCGTGCGCCGATGCGCAGCGTGGTGTCGACGATCGTCGGATTTTCGTAGTTGATGATCGCGATGACGGGTGCGCTCGGCTCTTCGCCCATCCAGTTGCACAGGTTGGCGCCATGGTCGGGGCGTACCGCATAGAACACGACGTCCACGGTCTCGGGCAGATCGGCCAGCGGTGGCCACATCGTGACGACCTGGCAGCCGATGCGCTGCAGTTGCTGGGCGAGCATCTCGCCGTCGGCGTCCTTGGGGTGAAACACCATGACCCGCAGGTTGCGCAGGTTGCGCAACAAGTTGGGTGTGGAGCGTTGAACCCGGCCGGCGACACCGCGTTCGGCACCGTCCCTAGCCACCGATGTCTCCGACCGCGGCGCGGTGCGCGCTCCACTCGTCGACGCTGTGATGAACAAGGTACGGATCGGCGTCCACGCCCACCAGCGACTCGGCGACGATCGCAAAACACCCGTCGCTGCCGACGCGCCCGATGCGCGGGTAAAGGCGCGTGTGGTGGTTGCGCGCGTCGATGCGCACCCGGCCCTGCGGCGCGTCGAATTCGCTGCCCAGCAGATAGGGCAGGAGCTTGTCGATCTCGTCCGAGCCCGAGTGCTGCATCGCGTGGGCAAACATGTGGACCTGGAAGTAAGCCGCCTCCCAGCACATATTGGGCTCGACTTCGCCGTCGCTGAACGCACGAAAGCGCGCCAGGCACTCGCTGTTGGCGCGATTCGCAACGCTTTGGAAGTAAGGCGCCGCAGTGATGTGGCCGGCGGCCACACCGGACCCCATCTCGGACACCTCGGCCTCGCAGGTGGTCAGGCTCGCGATGGGCATCTGCGCCGGGTCCAGACCGACGTCGGCATACGCCTGATAGAGCAACTGCGTTCCTTTGCCGACGACCGTGGAGAACACGAAGTCGGGTTGCATTTCCTTGATGTCGCGTGCGATCGCGAGGAAATCCTGCTGCGTCGCGTCGAGCCGAACGTAGCGTTCGGCGAGCTTCGTACCGCCCGGCCGTTCGTGAATGAAATCGCTCATGATGCGATTCGACTCGTACGGATAGATGTAGTCGCTGCCCACCAGGTAGACCCGCACGCCGAAGTGACGCGTCATGTAATCGGCGAGCTGGGCGCTGTTCTGGTTCGGCGCCGCGCCGGTGTAGATGATGTTGCGCGAGAACTCGAAACCTTCATACAGCGTCGGGTAGAACAGCAGACGCTGCCATTTCTCCACCACCGGCATGACGGCCTTGCGCGTGCTCGACATGTAGCAGCCGAAGATCGTATTCACCCGGTCTTCCTGCACCAGCCGTTCCGCCAGGACACGGTAGTTCTGCGGCACGCACTCGGGGTCGTAGTGCACGGCGACCAACTCGCGGCCGCAGATTCCACCCTTGGCGTTGACCTCATGAATCGCGAACATCGTGCCGAGCAACTGCGATTGCTCGACGCGCGAAGTGATGCCAGCGCGCGAGAACAGCACGCCTACACGAACGGGATCGGTGTTTGCCACGGGTTGGCTCGAATGCGAAGGTGCGAGTCAGTTGACTTGGAAAATATTCTGGCACATGCGGCTGGTCTTGTCGCGCGTGCGGTGCAATGCAGCGCGCCGCCTCGAGCGCTTGCGGGCGGCATCTCCGTAGAAACGCTAGGCCCCGATTCGGTTGACATGGAAAATATATTGTCCCGAGGCTTGACAGCGCATTGCGACCTCCATTAACCTCAAGTCAACTTCCCGCTGCGGGCGCCAACAACGTCGCTTTGCAGCATGGCAGCAACGCCTGACAGAACCTTCGGTTCGTTGGGCGTTTTTGTTTCCGCGTCTCGTTTCCGCGGGCGTCCACGCGACAGTGTGCTCATCATCGGACGAGACAAGGAGCAGCACACCCGGCAGATCACCATTTCCCGTCGG
>JBEBHW010000820.1:0-1810 GCA_040081145.1 Burkholderiaceae bacterium | reverse complement strand
CAATTGGCCGGCGATCGCATTCATGATGTCGTCTTCAAGCGGCCTGTTGTGGCCTTGTTTCGGCGCGCCAGGCGATCAGCAGCGCCTGCCACTTGGCGCGCGCGGCGACGAGGTGCTTTTCCTTGACATGCCCGTAGCCGCGAATCTCTTCCGGGATGCGCGCAATTTCCACGGCCTGCGCCAGGCGCGCCGCCGGCAGTGAGGTCAGCAGTTCTTCGATGCCGGCGCGGTACTCGCCAATCAAGGCGCGCTCGCCGCGGCGCTCTTCGCTGCGACCGAATACATCGAATGCCGTGCCACGCAAGCCCTTGAGTTTTGCGAGCAAGCGAAACGCGCTCAGCATCCACGGCCCGAACGGCTGCTTGATCAGGTGGCCGTGCGCATCGCGCTTGGCAAGCAGCGGCGGCGCGAGGTGGTAGCTGAGCTTGTAGTCGCCTTCGAACTGCGATGCGATCTTCGCGATGAATGCCGGGTCGGTGTGCAGGCGCGCGACTTCGTATTCGTCCTTGTACGCCATCAGCTTGAACAGGTAGCGCGCGACCGTCTCGCTCAGTTTGGTGCTGCCGGGTTGCGCGCGCGATTCTGCTTCGCGCACCTTCTCGACGAATCCGCTGTACGCCGTCGCATAGGCGTCGTCCTGGTAGCCGCGCAAGAATTCAGCGCGCGTCGCGACCATCTCCGCGAGCGACGGTTTCTTCAGGAACTGGATCACTTGCGCCGATTGCAGCAGCGCCTGCACCGACGGCAAGTCATGCGCGCAGCGCCGGCCCCATTCGAACGCGGCCTTGTTGTTCTCGGGCTGCACGCCGTTGAGCTCTAACGCGCGCATGATCGCCGCGTGGCCGATCGGGACGCGGCCCTTCTGCCACGCGTAGCCGAGGATCAGCGGATTCGTGTAGATCGAGTCGCCCACGAGTTGCGTCGCCACCTGTTCGGCGTCGAACGCGCCCACGAGATCGGCGCCGACACTTTGTGCGATCGCCGCCTCGCAATTGCCGCCGGGGAACTGCCAATCCGGGTTCTTCACGAACGCGGCGGTCGGCGTGCCGTGGTTGTTCAGCGCAACAAACGTTCGCCCGTGCTGCATCACTGACATCGTGTATTTGCTCGCGCCGACGATCGAGTCGCAGGCGATCACGAGGTCGGCTTTCGCCGTGTCGACCTTGGTCGTGTAGATCGCGTCCTGCCGGTTCGCGATCTGGATGTGGCTCCAAGTCGCTCCGCCCTTTTGCGCCAGGCCTCCCGAATCTTGCGTGACGACGCCCTTGCCCTCCAGGTGTGCTGCCATGCCGAGCAACTGGCCGATCGTTATGACGCCCGTGCCGCCCACGCCGCCGACGACGATTCCCCATGCGGTCTCGAGCGACGGCATTGCGGGCTCGGGCATGGTGGGCATCGAACTCAACGCAGTCCCGCGCTGCTCCTTCTTCGGTTTCTTCAATTGCCCGCCAGTGAC
The DNA here is from genome assembly GCA_040081145.1 of Burkholderiaceae bacterium. GTDB lineage: Bacteria > Pseudomonadota > Gammaproteobacteria > Burkholderiales > Burkholderiaceae_C > JAEMQF01. Next base: position 354 of record JBEBHW010000820.1, on the reverse strand, counting down.
GCTGACGAAACTCGGGCAGAAGCCCTTCACGCAGGAGTAGTCCTTGTTGCACGTGTTCTGGTTGATGCGGCGTTTGCGGCCGAACTCGGTCTCGACGGGCTCGACCGACAGGCAGTTCGATTGCACCGAACAGTCGCCGCAGCCCTCGCAGACCAACTCGTTGATCACGACGCGCCGGTCCGGCTCGGCCATCGTTCCGCGCTTGCGGCGCCGGCGCTTTTCCGTGGCACAGGTCTGGTCGTAGATGATCGCCGTCGTGCCTTTGATCTCGCGAAACTCGCGTTGCAAGGCATCGAGTTCGTCGCGGTGGTGCACTGTGACGCCGGTTTCCAGCGCCGCGCCGTCGTATTTCTC
>JBEBHW010000126.1:0-8396 GCA_040081145.1 Burkholderiaceae bacterium | reverse complement strand
GGGCACTTTCTTCAACCGCGTGCAGACCTTCGAGGTGGGCGAATATCCGCACACCGAGACGGTGCACTTCCCGAAGTCCTGCGTGCATTGCGAAGACCCGCCGTGCGTGCCGGTGTGCCCGACGGGCGCGTCGTACAAGCGCGAGGGCGACGGCATCGTGCTCGTCGACTACGACAAATGCATAGGCTGCAAATACTGCGCCTGGGCCTGCCCTTACGGCGCTCGCGAGTTGGACGAAAACCAGAAGGTGATGAAGAAGTGCACCTTGTGTGTGGACCGAATCTACGACAAGACGGTACCCGAGCCCGAGCGCAAACCTGCGTGCGTGATGGCGTGCCCGACCGCGGCGCGAATCTTCGGCGACATCCACGACCCGCACTCCGACGCGTCGCGCGCGATCCGCGAGAACGGCGGCTACGCCTTGATGCCCGAATGGGGCACGAAACCGGCGAACCACTACCTGCCGCGGCGCACGACGCGCATCCGCATCCACCAGGACGAACTCGTGCGCGCCGACAATCCGCTGCGTGTCGAGGGGCATTTGCCGAGGCCCGCACCGGGCGAGCCGACGCTCGACGACGCGACCACGTGGTAGGCCTTGCCCTTCGAGCCCCACGCGCAGCCCCCACGCCGACTCCACCGCCCGTGCGCCCTGCCCTCTCCGTGATCCTGCTGACGACGCTGATCGGCGTCGGCCAGGGTCTGTTCCTCGCGCTGTTCAGCGCGCAAAGCCATGCCCTCGTGGGCCTGCTGCCGCGCAGCGACGCGCACGCGTTCTATGCGCAGGGGGGCGCGGTCGCTTCGGTGTTCCTCGCTGCCGGCTTGATCGCATCGTTCTTCCACCTTGGTCGGCCCGAGCGCGCCTGGCGCACCGCGACGCAGTGGCGCACCTCGTGGTTGTCGCGTGAAGTCATCGCGCTGCCGGCCTTCATGCTCGCCGTTGCGCTGTACGGCGCGACACACGGTTTCGGTTGGAACCCGGTCATCGCCGTCCTGCCGCAGGGCGTGGCGCTCGACGCCGGCGTCGTGCTCGGCCTGGCGGGAACGCTGCTGGCGTTTGCGCTGTTCGTCTGCACGGCGATGATTTACGCCTGCCTGCCTTTTCTCGCCGAGTGGCATACACCGCTGACGCTGCTCAACTACACGCTGCTCGGCATGGCGCCCGGGTTCACGCTGGCCGCCGCGCTGGCCGCGGGCCTGGCCAGCTCGACCGCGCCGCACCTGGCGCCGTTCTTCGCGGCGTGGGCGATTCTCCTCACCGTGCTCGCCGCGCTGGCGCGCATCGCCTCGCTGTGGCGCAACGCGCGGCTCAAGCCGAAGTCGACGCCGCAATCTGCCATCGGCGTCAAGCACCCGAAAGTCGTACAGAAATCGCAAGGTTTCATGGGCGGCTCATTCAATACGCGTGAGTTCTTCCACGGCCGCAGCGCTGCGGTGCTGCGCCACGTGAAATGGGCGTTCCTGTGGCTGACCTTCGCGCTGCCGCTCGCCTGTCTTGCGCTGGGTCTGGCACGTGGCCAAGACAGCGCATCGACCGCGCTGTTCGCTGCGGCCTTCATCGTGCAATACCTCGGCCTGCTGCTGGAACGCTGGTTCTTCTTCGCGCAGGCGAATCACCCGCAAAACTTGTACTACCAGGCGGTGTCATGAGTACCCCCAGGTCGTCGGTCCGCAGCGCCCGTCCCCCGCGGGGAACAGTGGCGCAGCCACACTTGCTGCTGAATCGCAGCCGCGCCCTCGCCCTGCTGTTGCTCACGCTGGCGCAGTCGGCACACGCGGCTGACGCGGTGTCGCCCGCAGCGCCGTGGTGGGTCTGGCCGATCGCGCTGTTCGTCGCGTGCTTCGTGATGGGCATCGTCGCCGTGCCTGCCGGCATCGGCGGGGGCACGCTGTTCGTTCCCATCGTCGGCAGCTTCTTCCCGTTTCACCTCGACTTCGTTCGTGGTGCCGGCCTGCTGGTGGCGCTGGCCAGCGCCCTCGCCGCTGGGCCGATGCTCTTGCGCGGCGGCCTCGCGAATTTGCGCCTGGCGTTGCCGCTCGCGCTGCTCGCCTGCGCGAGTTCCATCGGCGGCGCCATGCTCGGCCTGGCGTTGCCCGTGAACCTGGTGCAAATCGCGCTGGGCGTGCTGATCCTCGGCATCGTCGTGCTGATGTTCGCTGCGGGCAAGTCGGAATTCCCGACCGTGGCGCGCGCTGACGCTTTGTCGAGTGCGTTGGCGCTGCACGGCGTGTTCGTCGACCGCGCCTCGGGGCGCGCCGTCGAGTGGCGGGTGCACCGCACGCCGGCCGGCCTGCTCACGTTTCTGGGCATCGGCGTGCTCGCCGGAATGTTCGGCATCGGCGCCGGGTGGGCCAACGTGCCTGCGCTGAACTTGTTGATGGGCGTGCCGCTGAAAATCGCCGCGGGCACGTCGGGGCTGGTGCTGTCGCTGGTGGACTCGACCGCCGCTTGGGTCTACATCAACCAGGGCGCCGTGTTGCCGATGATCGCCGTGCCCTCCGTCGTGGGAATGATGCTCGGCGCGCGCATCGGCGCGCGGCTGCTCGGCGTACTCAGCGGCACGGTCGTGCGCCGGCTGGTGATCGTGTTGTTGCTGTTCGCCGGCGCGCGCACGCTGCTGAAGGGGCTGGGATGGTGAATGTGAATCAGGTGCAGCGGGCCCGCGCGAACGCAGACAAAGTTGACGCCGCGCAACTGCGCTACGCGCGCCTGCTCGAATGGGGCACGCGAATCGGCTTGGTGCTGCTGTTGCTGAGCTTCGCGGGATACATCTCGGGCGTACTGCCTGCGCAAGTGGCGCCGCAAGACTTGCCCCAGTTGTGGAACAAGCCTTTGCAGCGCTACCTCGATCTGACCGGGGTCGGCACCGGTTGGAGTTGGCTGGGCCAGCTGCAGCATGGCGACGTGCTCGGCCTGGCCGGGATCGCTGTGCTCGCAGGCTGCTCTGGCGTCGCGCTCGCCGCGGTGCTGCCGATCTACCGGCAGCGCCGTGACCGCGCGTACACAGCCTTGTGCATCGCCCTGGTGGCGGTGCTGTTGCTCGCAGCCTCCGGGCTGCTGCGCGTGGGGCATTGACGATGGTCGCGCACGCCGACGCATTCAGTCGCTTGCTGCTGGCGACCGAACATTCCGAGTTCGACGCCGGTGCGCAGCGCGTCGCCCTCGCGCTTGCAGCGCGCCTGAACCTCGTGCTGCCCGTGGTGCTGGCGATCACCGGGAATCCGGAATTCGACGCCGTGGCGCCCGAGCTGGCAGAACGCGCCGACGCGGCTGCCGCGGAAAAGTTGCAGCAACTGCGCGTTCTCGCCGCAGCGCAAGGCGTGCAGCTCGCGATTCAGGTGCGGCACGGCCCCGAGCCTTACCGAGAAATCGTCGACGAAGCGCGCGCGCAGAACACGCAAGTGATCGTGATCCGGCGCCGCGGCCGGGTCGGCCTGCTCGCGAACCTGTTGATCGGCGAAATGGTCGGCAAGGTAATCGCCCACGCGCCGTGCAGCGTGCTCGTGAACCCGCGCGGTGCGCAACTCTGGAAGCGCGGAATCGTCGCCGCCGTTGATCCGCAGGCACCGGATGCAGCGGTGGTTGACCAAGCCGCAACGCTGGCGGTCGCGTTTGGTTTGCCGCTCACCGTGCTTGGTGTCGGGCCCGGGACCGCCGAAGACAGGGTGCAGGCCCAGCCCGCGCTCGACGCGGCGCTTGCCCGCGCGCAAGCGCTGGGTGCCGTCGTCAACAGCGAGCGGACCACCGGCAAGGTTCACGAACAAATCATCGACGCCGCCCGGCGCCTCGGCGCCGACCTCATCGTGCTCGGCCGCCACGATGCGACACGCGTGGCCCGTGCAGGCATCGGCAGCGTGGCGCAAAGAGTCATCGGCCTGGCCGACTGTCCGGTCCTGCTGTGCACGCCGCGGGTGGGCGCAGCTCACACGAATCAGGAGATCGCATGAGCGACGCATTGAATTTTCTCGTCAAGGCCCGCCCCGAGGCGATGGGTCACTACTTCAGTTTCCTCAAAGACTGCGGCAAGCACCTCGACCCGAAAACGCGCGACCTGATCTCGGTCATCACCAAAGTGCACGCGCAAACCGAGCGCGGCCTGCGCCAGTACTTGAAGCGCGCCTTGCGCGACGGGTGCTCGCCCGCCGAAGTCCTGGACGCCTTGTTGATGGCGTTTCCGGCGCTCGGGCTGGCGAAGATCGTCTGGGCCGTGGACATCATGCTCGCGATGGACTTGCCCGAATTCCGCGCTGCGGGTCTGGGCGCCGAGCCGGCCGCGTGGCACGACGTGATGGCTGTCACCGACCTCGCCAGCGGCGCCACGGCGCGCATCGAGTGCGACGGCCGCGGCCTGTTCGTGCACCACGGGATTGATGCATGGCAAGTCTTCGACAGCCTGTGCCCACACCAGACGACGAACATTCCGCACCTCGCATTGCAAGGCACGACGCTGACCTGCCCGAAACACGAATGGGCATTCGACGTCGCCACCGGCAATTGCATCGCCAAAGGCGACATCCCGCTGAAACGCTGGGAATGCAAGGTCGAGAACGCGCGCCTGCTGGCGCGTTGGTGAAGCGGGTAAGGCCCTAGCCCATCCGGGCTACTCGTGCTCCCCCATCGCGGCAATAGACGCGAACCGGCGCAAGCCGCGTAATCGCGTTCATGCTGTCCCGTCCCGTTGAGGGGTGTGCACTGTGGCGACTCCGGTCGCAAGCGAAACAACACGCCACCAGGAGACTCCCGATGCAACGCCCGCACACCATCTTGCGCCTGCTTTCGATCGCCGCCGCGTGCGCTGCCGGCCCGGCACTCGGGACGAATGGCTACTTCCCGCACGGCTATGGAATGAAGGCCAAAGGCATGGCAGGCGCCAGCATGGGAATGGCGCAAGACAGCCTGGGCGGTGCGACGAATCCGGCAAGCATGGTGTTTGCCGGCTCGCGCATGGACATCGGTCTGGATGTGTTCATGCCCAGGCGCGAGTCTGAACGCAGCGGCGCTGCAGGCCCGGCTGCCGGCTTGAACGGCAAGAGCGAGAGTGGCAACAACCAGTTCTACGTTCCCGAGCTCGGCTACAACCGAATGCTCGGCAATGAGATGTCGCTGGGCATTTCGGTCTACGGCAACGGCGGTATGAACACCACCTACCCGCAAGGTGCCTACGCCTGCACCCCCGCCGGCCCGGTCAACAACATGCTGTGCGGCAGCGGCGAGCTGGGCGTGGACTTGATGCAGCTGATCCTCGCGCCCACCATCGCGTACAAGCTGGACTCGCAGCACGCCGTGGGCCTGTCCTTGTTGCTCGGCTACCAGCGCTTCAAGGCAAGTGGCTTGCAGGCCTTCGACACGCCAACCAGCAGCAGCGCACCGGGCAGCGTCACGAACAACGGCTACGACAGTTCCACCGGCTTCGGGCTGCGCGTGGGCTACCAGGGGCGTCTCTCGGATGCCTTCACGATCGGTGCCGCCTACGCGCCGAAGATGAACATGGGCAAGTTCGACAAGTACAAAGGCCTGTTCGCCGAGGGCGGCGACTTCGACATCCCTTCGCACTACAACGTCGGCGTCGCGTTCAGGCCCACCACCGCCTGGACCATCGCCTTTGACGCCGGACGCATCAACTACAGCGACGTCGCCGCGGTGAACAATCCGAGCTCCCCTGCGGTGGCACAGCTGGGCGCCGCAAACGGCCAGGGATTCGGCTGGCAAGACATCAACGTCTACAAACTCGGCGTCGCCTGGAGCCTGTCGGACGCCTTCACGCTGCGCGCCGGCTACAACAAGGGCGACAACCCGATCACCTCGAACGACGTGACGTTCAACATCCTCGCCCCGGGGGTGATGACGACGCACTACACCGGCGGCTTCACCTGGAATCTCGACAAGGACAGCGAGATCACCGGAATGTTCATGGTGGCGCCGCGCCAGAGCGTGACCGGGGCGTCATTCTTCGGCGCCGGCACCGAGACGATCAGCATGAAGCAAACCAGTTTCGGCCTGGCCTGGGGCCGCAAATTCTGAGCGCGCAGCGCGGGGCAACGCCGACCTAACCCACATGGGTTATCGGCGAGCCCGCATCGCCGGAATAGACTCGGGCAGCGCTGCTCCCCCCGCAATCGCCACGCAATCGCCACGCAAAGGAAACCCACATGAACTACGACAAGGAATTCGACGCCTCGGGGCTGGCCTGCCCACTGCCCATCGTCAAGACGAAGAAGTCGCTCAGCGGCATGGCGTCGGGTCAGGTGCTGCGCGTCGTCGCCACCGATCCCGGCTCGGTGTGCGACATGGAAGCCTTTGCCGAGCAGACCGGCAATACGCTGCTGTCGTCCAGCACCGAGGACAGCAAATACGTCTTCTTCCTCAAGAAGGCCTGATCGCCGCGCAGGCGGCCTCTCCACCACCACCAGGAGCAACACAATGGCTGCGAAGAAGATGGCAATCATCGCCACGAAAGGCGCGCTCGACATGGCCTACCCGCCGTTGATTCTGGCCTCCACGGCAGCGGCACTGGGTTGGGAAGTGCAGGTGTTCTTCACGTTCTACGGCTTGCAGCTGCTGCGCAAGAACCTCGACGGCATCAAGATCAGCCCGCTGGCCAATCCGGCAATGCCCATGCCGGTGCCGATGCCGGTAATCGTCTCGATTTTGCCGGGGATGGAATCGATGGCGACGATGATGATGAAGGACAAGATGAAGAAGAAGGGTGTCGCGTCGCTCGAAGAACTGCGCTCGATCTGCATCGAATCGGACGTCAAATTCATCGCCTGCCAGATGACGGTGGACTTGTTCGACTTCACGAAGAGCGATTTCATCGACGGCATCGAATACGGCGGCGCCGCGACCTTCCTCAAGTTCGCCGGCGAGACCGACGTCTGCCTGTTCATCTAGCGTTCCAATTCTTTCGGGGTCGCGCCGATGGACACCAGCGCAAACGCGCTCGCCGCGGTGGTTGTCTGGGGCGGCTTCGCGCTCGCATTCGGGTTCGGCGCCCTGGCCAACAAGGCCAACTTCTGCACCATGGGTGCCCTCTCGGACATCGTCACCATGGGCCATTGGGGGCGCATGCGCATGTGGCTGCTGGCGATGGCCGTCGCAATCTTCGGCGCCAGCTTGCTCGCCTACACCGGCCTGGTGGACCTGTCCAAGGCGATTCAACAGCGGCCGACGCTGTCGTGGTTGTCGCTGCTGCTCGGCGGCCTGCTGTTCGGCGTGGGCATGACGCTCGGCGGCGGTTGCGCGAACAAGAACCTGGTGCGCGTGGGCGGCGGCAGCGTGCGCTCGCTGGTGGTTCTCGTGTTCCTCGCGATCGCGTCGTACATGACGCTGAAGGGCCTGTTCGGCCAGTGGCGTGCGAGTTGGCTCGATCCCGTCGCCATCGACCTCGCGGCGTTCGGCTGGAAAGACCAGAGCCTGGCCAGCGCCGTGGCCCGCGTCACGGGTCTGGCGCCGCGCGTCGCGCTGCTCGCGACGGCTCTCGTGCTGGTGCTGGCGTTGGCGATCTTCGTGTTCAAGGACAAACGTTTTCGCGCCAACCCGACGCAAGCGTTCGGTGGCGCCGTGCTCGGTGCCTTGGTGGTCGCGGGCTGGTACATCAGCGGCCATGTCGGCTTCGGCGAAAACCCCGAGACGCTCGAGCACGGCTATTTCGCGACGAATTCGCGCACGCTCGAGTCGATGAGTTTTGTCGCGCCGCTCGCCTACGGCCTGGAGCTGCTCCTGCTGTGGACCGACAAGTCGCTGCACGTCACCTTCGGCATCGCCAGCGCGCTCGGCGTTGCGCTCGGCTCGGCCGCGTACGCGTGGCGCGCCGGGACTTTCCGCTGGGAAGGCTTCGCCTCGCTGCGCGACTTGCGCAACCAGCTCGTGGGTGCGCTGCTGATGGGCTTCGGCGGCGTCACGGCGCTGGGCTGCACGATCGGCCAGGGGCTGTCTGGCATTTCGACGCTGGCGATCGGCTCGTTCATCGCGCTCGCCGGAATCATCGGCGGATCGGTCGCGACCTTGCGCTACATGCTGTGGCGCGAGGATCAGGAAGGCTGACGCGGGGTCGCAGCCCGGTAAGGCGCGCGCTTCACCCTCGACCCGCTCAGGGCAAAGCTGGCGCTCGCGCAACGGCTGATATGAGCCGCACCCCGATCACTCCGCGCCGTCCAGCACGCGCAGCGACTCGGCGCGCCAACGAAGCATTCCGCCGGCCAGGTTCGCGACCTGCGTGAAGCCGGCCTTGCCCAGCAGCACGGTCGCTTGGGCCGAGCGCGCGCCGGAGCGGCAGACCGTAACCACTGGGCGCTGCCGGTCGATCTCGTCCGCTCGAATCGCGAGTTGGGACAGCGGCAGCAGGCGCGCGCCGGGGATGTGGCCGAGCGCGTCGGTGAATTCCTGCGGCTCGCGC
>JBEBHW010000125.1:0-8399 GCA_040081145.1 Burkholderiaceae bacterium | reverse complement strand
GGCGAATTCAGGCGTCGGCTCGAGCAGCAAACGCGAGACCAGCACTTCGGCCGGGCTCGTGGTCGCGTCGCACAGCAACACGAAACGCGGCTGGCCGGCTTCGTCCAGGCGCCCGACCCAATCCATGGCAATCAGTTCGTCCAGAATCGGCTCGATTTGCAGCGGATCGGTGCGCAGCAGCGTGGAGAGCTGTGTCGCGCTGAGGCCACGCCGCAAGACGCTCTGGGCACGATACAGCTCACGCAGCACCGCCAGCGCCAGATGAAATCGCGAACCCGGACCTTCGGGCCAGCGCGTCACGCGCATTTGCAGGCTGGGCGCGTAGGCGGCGGTCACCGCGCCGAGCAACATGATGACCCAGCCCAGGTAAATCCAGATCAGGAAGATCGGCACGGTGGCGAAGGCGCCGTAAATCATGGCGTAGCTCGGCACCTGCGTCAGGTACCAGGCCAGGCCGCGCTTGGCCACGTCCATGCCGATCGCGACGAACACGCCGCCGGCAATCGCGTGGCGCCACTGCACATGGGTGTTGGGCACGTAGTGGAACAGCGCTGCGGCGCCGCTGGCGAGCAGCGTGAATTCGACCGCCGCGAGCAACAGGTTCACGCCGCCGGGCAGCGCCTGGATCAATCCCTGGGACACCGACACAGCGTAAGACGTGAAGCTCAAGCTCACGCCGAGCAGCAGCGGACCGAGCGTCACGGCGCCCCAGTAAACGAGCACGCGCTGCGCAATCGGCCGCGGCGTCTTGACGCGCCAGATGGCGTTGAGCGTGCGGTCGATCGTGAGCATCAAGGCCAGCGCGGTGATGAGCAGCACCACCAAGCCCACCGTTCCCAGCCGGTTCGACTTCGCCGCGAACTGAGTCAGCGCCGCCAGCACCGGCTTGGCGATGCCGTCAGGAACGAGGCTTTGCAGGAAGTACTTTTGCAGTGCGACCTGGAAGTTTGCGAACATCGGAAACGCCGAAAACAGCGCAAGCATCACGGTGACCAGCGGCACGAGCGAAATCAGCGTCGTGAACGTCAGGCTGCTCGCCGTGACACCGAGCCGGTCTTCGCTGAAGCGAAGGCGCAGCGTGCGCAGCGTGTCGAGCCACGGCCAGGCGCGCAGCGTCGCGACGGTCTCGGAGGCGCGTTCGCGCATCAGCGCGATGGACAGCCTGGGCTTGGCGGTCTGGGTCAATGGCGTCGGTATCGGCATTGCTGGCATGATAGCCAGCGATGCGTGCCGCTCCGCCCTTGCCTATTGCCGTCGCCTGGAGCCGCGCCATTGCGCTGGCCTGCACATTGGGATTGATCGTGCTGGGCCTGTTGTGGGAACTCTGGCTCGCGCCCACCGGGCGCGGCACGTTGGCGATCAAGGTGCTGCCACTGGCGTTTGCGGTTTCCGGCCTGCTCAAATGCCGCATGCCGACCTACCGCTGGCTGAGCCTGCTCGTGTGGTTGTACTTCGCCGAAGGCGCGGTTCGTGCGCCCACCGAACGCGGCGTACCCAGCGTTTTGGCGTGGCTCGAGATCGGCTTGAGCCTGGCGCTGTTCGCCGCTTGCGTCGGCCACATCCGCACGCGTTTGAACGGCGCGAGGACTGCCGCCTCATGATTCTGAAAGAAGAAGCAATGTCGCTGCTGGACCGGTTACGCAGCGCCGTCGGCGCGGCGAATGTATTGCACGAAGACGACCTATCCGCTTACGTGCTCGACTGGCGTAAACGCTATCAGGGCCGCGCGCTCGCGGTCGTGCGCCCCGGCACGGCATTCGAAGTGGCGGCGGTCGTGAAGGCCTGCGCAGCGTCTGGCACGAGCGTGGTTCCGCAGGGAGGCAATACCGGGCTGGTCGGCGGGTCCATTCCCGACGCGAGCGGCACGCAAGTCTTGCTGAGCCTGACACGCATGAACCGGATTCGCGGCATCGATCCGCACAACCTGACGATCACGGTCGACGCCGGCTGCGTTCTGCAAGCCGTACAGAAAGCCGCCGAGGCGCAGGGCTTGCTGTTCGGCCTGAGCCTGGCCGCCGAAGGCAGCTGCACCATCGGCGGCAATCTCGCCACCAACGCCGGCGGCACCCAGGTGCTGCGCTACGGCAACGCACGCGAGCTGTGCCTGGGCCTCGAAGTGGTCACCGCGTCGGGCGACATCTGGCATGGCTTGAGCGGACTGCGCAAAGACAACACGGGCTACGACTTGCGCGACCTGTTCATCGGCGCCGAGGGCACACTCGGCGTGATCACCGGGGCGACGCTGAAACTCGTGCCGCAACCCGCGGCGCGCTTGACGGCAATGGCCGCTCTCGAATCGCTGCCGAACGCGGTTCGCCTGCTGCATCTCGCGCGGGAGCGCCTCGGCCCCGGGCTCTCCGGCTTCGAAGCCATGAATCGCTTCTCGCTCGACTTGGTGCGCGAGCAGTTCCGGAGCTTGCCTCAGCCCCTGGAGGCAGCACCCTGGACCGTGCTGCTCGAGCAGTCCGACAGTGAAAGCCAAGCGCACGCGACGCAACTGTTCGAAGGCCTGCTCGAAGCCGCGCTGGAACAGGGCCTGATCACGAACGCGGTGATCGCGGCCAGCCTCGAACAATCCAAATCGATGTGGCACTTGCGCGAATCGATTCCGCTCGCGCAGGCGCAGGAAGGACCGAACGTCAAACACGACATCGCGTTGCCGATTTCGCGCATCGCCGACTTCGTGCAGGCCACCGACGCCGCCTTGCACGCCGCGTTTCCCGCGTGTCGGATTGTCAACTTCGGCCACCTGGGCGACGGCAACCTGCACTACAACATTCAGGCGCCGCAGGGCGTGGGCAGCGCCGACTTCGTGCGCGATTGCGAAGCGGCGGTGAACACAGTCGTCTACGACGCCGTCACGGCGCGCGACGGTTCGATCTCCGCCGAGCACGGCATCGGCACGCTCAAGCGCGATGAGCTGGTGAAGCGCAAGTCGCCGGTCGCGCTGGCACTCATGCGCGCCGTGAAGGCGGCGCTGGACCCGCAGAACCGCATGAACCCGGGGCGCGTGCTGTAGCAGGCGACGGGCGGAAAGGCGCCGGCCTCAGCCGGCGCGTTGTCACTGCAGGCCGTCAGTCAACCCCGCGGGCAACGGTACCGACATGACCTCGATGCCCTCGTCACGCAAAGCTTCGGCTTCTTCGCGCGTCGCCTGGCCGCGAATGCCGCGCTGCGCCTTTTCGCCGTAGTGGATGCGCCGCGCTTCTTCGGCAAAGCGCGGGCCGACGTCGACGGTGTTGACCATCATGTGGCGCACGGCGCGCAGCCACGCGGCCTGGGCAGCCTGGATCGGCTCCACGACGTCTTGACTTGCGTGGGTCGTCACGACCGCGGTTTGGCTGACAGGCTCGCGCGCCCCAGACACGTTCAGGCGCGGCGCGCTGGGCAGGCGCGTGATCGCAGTGCTGTTGCACAAGGGGCAGGCGATCAGGCTGCGCTCGTGTTGCGACTCGTAGTCCGCGTCGCCACCGAACCAGCCTTCAAACCGGTGGTCCAGGTCACAGCGCAAGTCCAGGACTTTCATGCCGGCATTATCGGCCGGCGAGCCACGCTGCCGCAGGGCGCCACTCGATGCCCCAGCGCCCGGCGCGCCAATTCTGCAACCACATCAGGCCGATCAGGGTCTTGGCGTCGGTGAGTTCGCCCTGGCCGGCGAGCGCTTCGAGATCTTCCTGGCTCGCCGTCACGACGTCGAGAAATTCCCCCGCGTCGAGGTGGCGCTCGCCCAAGCTCAAGCCGCGCGCGAACCAGATTTCGATGCCTTCGGTCGAGTACGCGATCGCGTTGTGGGTGAGCGCGGCACGCGCCCATTCGCTGGCGCGATAGCCGGTTTCTTCGGCGAGTTCGCGAATTCCGCAGGCCAGCGGGGGCTCGTCGGGCTCGAGTTTTCCGGCGGGGAACTCGAGCATGACCCGGCCCAGCGGATGGCGCCACTGGCGCTCCATCACGAGCCGCCCGTCGTCCAGCAGCGGGATCACCATCACCGCGCCGGGGTGCACGATGTATTCGCGCCCTGCGCTGGTCGCGTCGGCCAGGCGCACGGTATCGCGCCGAACGTCGAGGAAGTGGCCTTTGTAGACCTGCTCGCTGTGCAGCGGCGTTTCGCGCAGGTGAGCGTCGGCAAACTCCGCCGCTGCGGCAGCGTCAGCGCCGCGGCTCAATGCGCGCTCACGTGGCCAAGGCCTTGACGATCGCTTGCGCGCACAGGGCCATCAAGCCGCCCGGAAGCAGGCCAAAGCCGAGCACGGCGACGCCATTGAGCGACAACAAGGCGCGCACTTCGCCGGTGCTCGCAATCGGCAGCAGGTCGGTGGGTTCGTCGAAGAACATCACCTTCACCAGGCGAAGGTAGTAATACGCGCCGACCAGCGACATCAGCACGGCGGCAACGGCAAGCACGATATAGCCGGTGATGTTCGTCGACACCAGCGCCTGCAATACCGACAGCTTGGCGTAGAAACCCACCGTCGGCGGGATGCCGGCGAGCGAGAACATGAAGATCGCCATGACGCCGGCAAACCACGGGCTGCGCCGGGCCAGGCCTTTGAAGTCGTCGACGTTCTCGGCTTCAAACCCCTGCCGCGACAGCAGCATGATGAGGCCGAACGTGCCCAGCGTCGTCAGCACGTAGGTCACGACGTAGAACATCGCCGAGCTGTACGCGTTCGCCGCGGACAGCGTGTTGTTGTTGACCACCCCCGAGCACAACCCGAGCAGCATGAAACCCATTTGCGCGATCGTCGAGTAGGCGAGCATGCGCTTGAGATTGGTCTGCGCGATCGCCGCAACGTTGCCGAGCAACATCGAGCCGACCGAGAGCACGACCAGCATTTGCTGCCAATCCACCGCCAGACCCAGCATGCCTTCGACGAGCAGGCGGATCGTGATCGCGAACCCGGCGAGCTTGGGGGCGCCGCCGATGAGCAGCGTGATCGCCGTGGGCGCGCCTTGGTAGACGTCGGGAACCCACATGTGGAAGGGCACCGCGCCCAGCTTGAAGCCCAAGCCCGCAACGACGAAGACGATGCCCAGGATCAGCACGCCCTTGTTGATCTGTCCCGTGCCGATGGCCTTGAAGACTTCGCTGAGTTCGAGCGATCCGGTGGCGCCGTAGAGCATCGACAGGCCGTAGAGCAAAAAGCCGCTCGCCAACGCGCCGAGCACAAAGTATTTCATCGCGGCTTCGGTGGCGGGCGGGTGGTCGCGGCGCAGCGCCGTCAATGCGTACAGGCTCAGCGACATCAGCTCCAGGCCAAGGTAGATCACGAGGAAGTTGTTCGCCGACAGCATCACCAGGATGCCCAGCAGCGAGAACATGGACAGCGTGAACAGTTCACCCTTGAGCATGTCGCGCTGCGCCGCATAGGGCCGCGCGTAGGCGAGCGAAATCATCACAGCCAGGCAGGCGAAGAAGCCCAGCAGGTGGCCCAGCGGATCGGCGACGACCATGCGCTGCATTGCGTAATCGGTTGCGCCGGCGTTGAACGCGGCGAGGTGCAGCAGCGCGACCGCGCCGAGCGTGACCTGGGTCAAGCCGTACGTCACGTGCTTGCGCGCATCGGTCGTCCACAGGTCGACAAGCGTGATCACGCACGCCATCGTGAGCAGCACGATCTCGGGGTAAACGGCTTGCCAGTTCATCAGGTTCGTCATGCGAAGGCGCCGTTCAGTTCAACTTCGACACGGCGACGTGCTTCAGCAGTTCGATCACGGAGACATGCATCGCGTCGGTGAAGGGTTTCGGGTACACGCCCATCCAGAGCACGGCGATGGCGAGCAGGCCGAGCATCACGAACTCACGCGGGTTGATGTCGGTCAAGCCCTTCACATCGTCATTCGCCACCGCGCCGAAGTAGACACGCTTGACCATCCACAGCGTGTACGCGGCGCCGAACACGAGCGTCGTCGCCGCCAGCGCAGCGAGCCAGAAATTCACCTTGGTGACGCCCAGGATCACCATCCACTCGCCGACAAACCCGCTCGTCCCAGGCAAGCCGCAATTGGCCATCGCGAACAGCACGGCAAACGCAGCGAACTTGGGCATCGTGTTCACGACACCGCCATACGCCGCGATCTCGCGCGAATGCACGCGGTCGTAGAGCACACCGATGCACAGGAACATCGCGCCGGAGATGAATCCGTGCGAAATCATCTGCACGATGCCGCCCGACACTGCGAGCTCATTGCCTTTGCCCGCGGCATCAAAAATGAAGAAGCCCAGCGTCACGAAACCCATGTGCGCGATCGACGAATACGCGACGAGCTTTTTCATGTCCTGCTGCACAAGGGCGACCAGGCCGATGTACAGCACGGCGATCAGCGACAGCGCGACGATCAACCACGCCCATTGGTGGCTCGCGTCGGGCGTGATCGGCAGCGAAAAGCGCAAAAAGCCGTAGGCGCCGAGCTTGAGCATGATCGCCGCCAGCACGACCGAGCCGCCGGTGGGCGCTTCGACGTGCGCGTCGGGCAGCCAGGTGTGCACCGGCCACATCGGCACCTTCACGGCAAATGCAAGCAGGAAGGCGAAGAACAGCAGCGACTGCGCGCCCCCGGGCAGCGGCAACTTGTGCCAGGTGAGGATGTCGAAGCTGCCGCCCGACTTGTAGTACAGGTAGATCAACGCGATCAGCATCAGCAGCGAGCCGGCCAGCGTGTAGAGGAAAAACTTGAACGCCGCGTAGACCCGGTTCGGCCCGCCCCAGACGCCGATGATGATGTACATCGGGATCAGCGTCGCCTCGAAGAAGACGTAGAAGAGCAAGCCGTCCAGGGCGCAGAACACGCCGATCATCAGCCCCGAGAGGATCAGGAAGGCGCCCATGTACTGGTTCACGCGCTGCTGAATCACGTCCCACGCCGAGATCACGACGATCAGCGTGATGAATGCGGTGAGCGGAACAAACCACAGCGACAAGCCATCCACACCGAGGTGGTAGCGCACATTGAAGCGCGCGATCCACGCCGCGTTTTCCTGGAACTGCATCGCCGCGGTGCCCGAGTCAAACCCCGAGACCAGCGGCAGCGTCACAAGAAAACTCAAGCCCGCCGCGAGCAGGGCCATCCAGCGCACGCTCAGCGCCTGCTCGTCACGCCCCAGCGCAAGCAGCACGACGCCCGCAGCGATGGGCAACCAGATGGCAACGCTTAACAAACCCATGTTCTTGTTCTTTGATTCGTCATTTGACCGGGCTGCCGAGCAGGTAGGGCCAGAGCTGCCACGTCATCAGACCCACGACGCCGACAATCATGACCAGCGCATACCCGTAGAGGTAGCCGTTTTGCAGGAGCCGCGTCAGCGCCGCCACGCCGCCGACGCCGCGCGCCGAGCCGTTGATGGCGCCGTCGATGAGGCCGACGTCGCCGCCTTTCCAGAAACTCATGCCCAGGCGCCGCGCCGCCGGAGCGAGCATGTTCTCGTTGAACCAGTCCATGTAGTACTTGTTGTCGAGCAAGGTGTAGACGGGCTCGAAGCGCGCCTTGATCGCCGCGGGAATTGACGGGTCGCGCAGGTAGAAGTACCAGGCCGTCACGACGCCGGCCAGCGCAAACCAGAACGGCAACGTGGTCAGGCCATGCAGCGCCATCGCCGCAGCGCCGTGGAACTGCGCGCCGATCGCCGCCATCGCGCCGTGGCGCGACGCATCCACGGCAATCGAATCCTTCATGAAGTCGCCGAACAACATCGGCTGGATCGTCATGTAGCCGATCACCACAGAAGGAATCGCGAGCAGCACGAGCGGCAGCCACACGACCCACGGCGATTCATGGGGATCTTGGTGCGCGGCGTGGTCGTCGTGGTGATCGTGCGCACCAGGGAACGGTTTGTGGTGAAAGCGCTCCGCACCGTGGAACACGAGAAAGTACATGCGAAACGAATAGAACGCCGTGACGAACACGCCTGCCGCAACGGCGAAATAGGCAAACCCGGAACCAGCGATCTGGCTCGCGTGCACCGCTTCGATGATGCTGTCTTTCGAGTAGAAACCGGCGAACAGCGGCGTGCCGATCAGCGCGAGCGACCCCACCAGCGACGTGATCCACGTGATCGGCATGTATTTGCGCAAGCCCCCCATGTTGCGGATGTCCTGATCATGGTGCATGCCGATGATCACCGAGCCCGCAGCGAGGAACAGCAGCGCCTTGAAAAACGCGTGCGTCATGAGGTGGAACACCGCCACGGAGTACGCCGATGCGCCCAGCGCCACCGTCATGTACCCGAGCTGGCTCAGCGTGGAGTAGGCGACGACGCGCTTGATGTCGTTCTGGATGATGCCGAGAAACCCCATGAACAGCGCCGTGATCGCGCCGATCACGAGCACGAAGCTCAGCGCGGTGTCCGACAGTTCGAACAGCGGCGACATGCGCGCGACCATGAAGATGCCTGCCGTGACCAT
>JBEBHW010000819.1:0-1816 GCA_040081145.1 Burkholderiaceae bacterium | reverse complement strand
TCGATGCGCCGAGCAAGGGAGCGCATGTGCTCCGTCACACCTTGGCCACACGACTGCTGCGCGAGGGGTCGTCGCTGCCCGAGATCGGCGAAGTGCTGCGTCACCGCCAGCAGCAGACAACGACGATCTATGCGAAGGTGGATCTTCGCTCCCTGCGGGCCGTCGCTCCTTCTTGGCCGGGAGGTGCGCAATGACGCCACTGAGACAGGCTGCCACCGACTACCTTGCACTCCGGCGAGCGCTCGGGTTCAAGCTTCGGGCGAACGAAGATGCGCTGATCGAGTTCACGGACTTTCTCGACCGGCGCGGCGTCACGACCATCACGGCAGCCACCGCCGTAGAGTGGGCCCTGAGCAAACCATCTACGCGCCCTGGCTTCGCCGCCGATCGGCTGCGTCGAATTCGCGGCTTCACCCTTCACCACCGGTTGCTCGACCCCGCCACGGAGGTCACCCCTGCCGACCTCCTTCCTTCACATCGGCATCGGCGACAACCGTACCTGTACTCGGACGATGAACTCGCTCGCTTGATGGCTTGCGCGTTGACGCTGCCTCCTACAGATGGCCTGCGAGGGGCGACCTACCACTGCCTCTTGGGGCTGCTCAGCGTCACCGGGATGCGGCTTAGTGAGGCGATCCGCCTCGAGGTCGGCGATGTCGATCTCGACCAAGGCTTGCTGACCATTCGGCAGACTAAGTTCGACAAATCTCGGCTGGCTCCGATTGCTGACTCGACCAGGTCAGCACTCGCGGAATACCGCGCGCACCGCGATCGCTTCGCCAAGCGGCTGGCGCCTCCGCAGTTCTTCATCTCGGGTCGGAGGACGGCGCTTGACCCGGGACACATCCATCGGACCTTCTATCAGTTGCTCGACCAAGCGGAGGTGCGCGCCTCCGCGGGTGCTCCACGCCCTCGGTTGCATGACCTGCGCCACCGCTTTGCCATCCAAACGTTGCTGCGCTGGTACAGATCCGGCCAGGATGTAGAGCGCCACCTGCCGACCTTGTCAACCTTTCTGGGTCACGTGCGCATTGAGTACACCTACTGGTACCTCAGCGCGTGTCCCGAGTTGATGGGCCACGCGCTCGCCCGGTTCGAGCGTCACTGGGAGAAGCTGTCATGACGGCCGCGACTGGCAATCTCCCTGTGCTGCTGGAGGGGTTCTTCACCCGAAGACTCATGCAGCAGCGGCAGGCAAGCGCCCATACGATCGCGTCCTATCGTGACACCTTCCGGCTCTTCCTCCGGTTCGCCCAGAAGCGCCTCAAGGTTGCCCCGAGCGCGCTGGTGTTGGAGCAACTCGACGCGCCGCTGATCGCGGCGTTCCTTGCCGACCTTGAGCACGAACGCGGCGTGACTGCCAGAAGCCGGAACCTGCGGCAGAGCGCCATTCGGTCGTTCTTTCAGTACGCCGCCTTTGAATCGCCTGGTCATGCAGGCCTGATCCAGCGGGTCCTGGCGATTCCCAGCAAGCGATGCACTCGCAAGCAGGTCTGCCATCTGACACGTGAAGAGGTCGAAGCCTTGCTTGCCGCACCCGATCGGACCACATGGGCGGGGCGGCGCGACCATGCCCTGTTGTTGCTTGCGGTTCAGACCGGGCTGCGTCTGTCCGAGATCACCGGTCTACGAGCCGCCGATGTCAGGCTCGGCACGGGCGCCCACGTCCACGTGCTCGGGAAAGGGCGCAAGGAGCGCTGCACGCCGCTGGCCAAACAGACACAGGAAGCGTTGCGGCCATGGATGAGCAGGGACTTGGGACCTGAGCCCGCCATTCTGTTCCCGAGTGCCAGAGGCAGTCGCCTCAGTGCCGACG
>JBEBHW010000124.1:0-8421 GCA_040081145.1 Burkholderiaceae bacterium | reverse complement strand
AAGGTGCTCGCGCTGCGCGTTCGGTCGCTCGCCAGCGTGGGCGGTTACGCCACGGCAACAGGCGTGCTCATTCCGTTGCTCGTCGGCCCGTGGGTGAGCACGAGCATCTATCACATCCCAACGATCTTCCTGCACCTCACGGCAGTGATGAGCAATACGACGCCGATCGGCGCGTACCGCGGCGCCGGGCGCCCCGAGGCGATCTACCTCATCGAGCGCCTGCTCGACGCGGCGGCGCGCGAGATGCGGCTGGACCCGGCGGAAATTCGCCGGCGCAACATGATTCAGCCCGCGCAGATGCCGTACAAGAATCCGATGGCGCAGGTCTACGACTGTGGCGAATTCGAGAAGATTCTCGACCAGGGCCTGGCGCTCGCCGACTGGAACGGCTTTGCCGCACGGCGCGGGCAGAGCGAGAAGCGCGGCAAACTGCGCGGCCGCGGCATCGCCACTTTCCTCGAATGGACCGGCGGCAACGTGCTTGCCGAGAACGTGACGGTGAACGTGCTTGCCGACGGCTTCATCGAACTCACGAGCGCGACGCAGGCGATGGGGCAGGGCATCGCGACGAGTTATGCGCAGCTCGCGGTCGACGTCTTCCATGTGCCCATCGAACGCATTCGCGTGCTGCAGGGCGACACGGATCGTGCCACCGGCTTCGGCAGCGCCGGGTCGCGTTCGCTCTTCACCGGCGGCGGTGCGGTGCACGTCGCGTCAGAGCGCACCGTCGAGCACGCGAAACAGCTCGCCGGCGAGGCGCTCGAAGCCGCGGCGTCGGACATCGAATACCGCGCCGGACGCTTCAACGTGGTTGGCACCGACCTGGGCATCGGCCTGTTCGACCTGGCAGCGAAACAAAAGACCGCGCGCATCACGATGGACGGCACCGCGACTGCGGGGGCGCCGAGCTGGCCCAACGCCTGCCATATTTGTGAAGTGGAAGTCGACCCCGACACCGGCGACGTGGACGTGGTCGCCTACGCGTCGGTGAACGACATCGGCCGGATCATCAGCCCGCAAATCGTGCGCGGCCAGGTCGAAGGCGGCGCGGTGCAGGGCATCGGCCAGGCCTTGTGCGAACACGTCGTGTACGACAAAGACAGCGGCCAGTTGCTCAGTGCGAGCTTCATGGACTACGCGCTGCCGCGTGCCGACGTGTTCCGCGGCTTCAAGACGCAGTTCGACACGTCGGTGCCGTGCCGCACGAATGTGCTGGGCGCCAAGGGGGTGGGCGAACTCGGCACGATAGGCGCAACACCGGCGGTCGTGAACGCAGTCATCGACGCGCTCGCGCAGACGGGCCTGGGACGCAACGCCGAAAAAGTGCAGATGCCGCTCACGCCGCAAGCCGTTTGGCGCGCCTTGCGCGGCGAGTTCGACGCGGTGCGTGTGACGTGAGAGGCCGACCCGCCGCTTGATTTTCGGGCGAAAGCTGTCGTCGACGTTGTCGCGCCGGTGGACTCGCTGGCTGAGGCCGCGCGCACCGGCGCCGGTCGGGTGAGCCGGGAATGTCTGTGCCGCGGGCGCTACTGTTCCTCGATCCAGGCGTGCCCATCGCGCGCCACAAGCGCGCTCGATGCCGCTGGCCCCCATGTACCGGCGGCGTAGGGGCGCGGGCCGGCGCTGTCTTGGCTCCAGGCGTGCAGGATGGGCTCGACCCAGCGCCACGCCTGTTCCTGTTCGTCACTGCGCACGAACAAGTTGAGCTTGCCGGCGAGCGCGTCGAGCAGCAGGCGCTCGTAGCCGCCGACGCGGTTTTCGGCAAACGCCTTGTCGAAGTCCAGGTCCAGCGATACGGGTGACAGCGCTTCGTGCTGGCGCGCGCCCTTGGCGGCGAGCAGGTGCAGCTTCAACCCGTCTTCGGGTTGCAGGTTGATGACGAGCTTGTTCGGCTGGTTCACGCCGGGGAAAATGCTGTGCGGCGTGGGCCGGAAATTCACGACGATCTGCGCGTCGCGCGCCGCCAGCCTCTTCCCGGTGCGCAGGTAAAACGGCACGCCGGCCCAGCGCCAGTTCTGGATTTCGGCGCGCAGCGCGACGAAGGTTTCGCATTGGCTGTCGGGGGGTACCTTGACCTCTTCGAGGTAACCCTGAACCTTCTGCCCGCCGCCGTTGCCGGCGCGGTATTGGCCGCGCACGACGTCGCGCGATATCGTTTCCGCGGTGAACGGTTTCAGCGAGCGCAACACCTTGAGCTTTTCGTCGCGGATCGCGTCGGCGTCGTTGCTGATCGGCGGCTCCATCGCGACCATGGTCAGCAATTGCAGCGCGTGGTTCTGGATCATGTCGCGCAGAGCGCCGGTGCGGTCGTAAAAGTCGCCGCGCGTTCCCACGCCCAAGCCTTCGGCGAGCGTGATCTGAACGTTGGCCACACTCTCGCGGCGCCAGATCGGCTCGAACAGCGCGTTGCCGAAGCGCAGCGCCATCAGGTTCTGCACCGCCGGTTTGCCGAGGTAGTGGTCGATGCGCAGCGCCTGCGTTTCGCTGAACGCGGCGCGCACGACGCGATTGATCTTCTGCGCGCTTGCCAAATCATGGCCGAGCGGCTTTTCGAGGACGACGCGAACTTTCGGCCCGTTCAGGCCAACGTTGCCGAGCTGCTCGCAAATTTGCGGAAACAAGTGCGGGCTGGTGGCGAGAAACAGCACGACCGTGTCGGCGCCGCGCGCCTCGATCGCCTGCTTCAACCCGGCATAGTGCTCGGGCAGCGCGAGGTCCATGCGCCGGTAATGCAGGAGTTCGGCAAAGCGCGCGAATTCGTCGTCGTGCGGGCGTTTCGCACTGTCGACTTCGACGAATTTGTCGCGAATGAAGGCACGATACGCGGCGTCGCTGCGCTCGTCGCGCGCCACCGAAATGATGCGCCCACCCTCGGGCAGCTTGCCGTGGCGCCAGGCCTGGAACAGCGCCGGCATCAACTTGCGCCACGTCAGGTCGCCGGTGCCGCCGAAGAGAACGAGGTCGAAGGACATGGGGTTTGCGCCGGGACGGTGATCAGGGCGCGATGTTATTTCATGGCGCGGGCGCCCGATCTGGAGTGAAAGACGGGCGGCGAGCGGCCATTTCCGCGGGTTACCCCGGGGCGCGAGCCCTGCAAGGCGCCACGGCACGGGGCTACGATGAAGCTGCATGACACATCGCCCAACGTCGGCGAGGGTCGGCACGCTGTGGCTATCCCATCAAGGAGATTCGAATGAAGAAGTGGTGTTTGGCGATTGCCGCGAGCGCGCTGGTCGCGCTGCCCGCGTTCGCTCAACAGGGTCAAGTCAACATCATCTGTTCGGTGCAAGCCGACTGGTGCAACCTGATCCAGACCGTGTTCACCAAGTCGACTGGCATCAAGGTCAACATGACGCTCAAGGGCTCGGGCGAAGCGCTCGCGCAGTTGATCGCCGAAAAGGCGAATCCCAAGACCGACGTCTGGTTCGGCGGAACCGGAGACCCGCACTTGCAAGCCGCCGAGCAGGACCTGTCGCTCGAATACAAGTCGGCCAAGCTGAAGGACCTTCACGCCTGGGCGCAGGCGCAGGCCCAGCAATCGGCATTCAAGACGGTGGGCATCTACTCCGGGCCGCTCGGCTTTGGCTACAACACCGAGCTGATCGCGAAGAAGAAGCTGGGCGTACCCAGGAGCTGGGCGGACCTGCTCAAGCCCGAATACAAGGGCGAGATCCAGGTCGCGAACCCGGCGAGCAGCGGCACCGCGTACACGATGGTTGCCACCCTCGTGCAGTTGATGGGCGAGGACAAGGCGTTCGACTACATGAAGGCGTTGCACAAGAACATCAGCCAGTACACGCGCAGCGGCACCGGGCCGATCAAGAACGTCGCGCGCGGCGAGGCGAG
Organism: Burkholderiaceae bacterium; assembly: GCA_040081145.1. GTDB lineage: Bacteria > Pseudomonadota > Gammaproteobacteria > Burkholderiales > Burkholderiaceae_C > JAEMQF01. The sequence continues at coordinate 4,575 of JBEBHW010000124.1, read as the reverse complement.
CGTCTCTATCAGTTTTGTGCACGACGGCCCCGGCGAGAAGCTGCAGGGTTTTCCGGTCGAGACCGTCACGCCCGCCGAGGGCACGGGCGCGGAAATCGGCTCGATGAGCCTCATCAAGGGCGCGCGCAACTTGGAGCAGGCCAAGGCGTTCTACGAATGGGCGCTGACCGCCCAGGCGCAGCAGTTCGGCGCGGCGGCCAAGCAGTACCAGCTGCCGTCGAACAAGGCTACACCCGTCGACGCAAATGTGCCCGACTTCAAGAGAATCAAGTTCATCAACTACGATTACGCGAAGTACGGCGCGAGCGCCGAGCGCAAGCGCCTGATTTCGAAGTGGGAGAAGGAAGTCAACGCGCTGCCGCGTTGACGCCGCGTTTCCCGACCCGCGGCCGGTTGCGATGAACTCCGCGGCGCGTCCTGTGTCCCGCGCAATTGGCGCCTGGCTGCTGCTCGGTCTGCTTGCGTTTGCTCTGCTGCCTTGGTACCTCGGCGCCGACGCATCGTTGCTGCAATCGCTGTGGGGGTCACTCGGCGGCGCTGACACGGCCAGTGGTGCGGTCCAGGCGGCGCGTCACGGCAGACCGTGGTTGTGGCTTGGCCTGGCGGGCCTCGCGATTGCCGCACTCGGCTGGCGATTGCCTGCAGGTGTTTCCCAAGGGCGGTTGCTCATGTTCGGTGCGGTCGTCGGTGTGGCGGGCTTGAGCTTGAGCGGCTTTGCGATCGGCGCGCAAGGCTGGTCCTTTGCGTGGCTCGAACAGGCGTTCGGCAAGCTGGTGGTAGGCCAGTTGGGCATTGGCCTGGGTGGCGCGCTGACCTGGCTTGCGCTGCTCATGCTGCTCGGCGCGGGGCTGGCACGGCAAGGCTATTTTCGCGGCGACGTCTTCGTCGCCGGTGCGGTGGTTGGCTGTGCCGGATTGCTGCTGCTGTTCATCGCATTGCCAGTGTTGAAGGCGCTGGGCGGAGCGGTTCTCGACGAGGCGGGAACGCTTTCGCTGCCAAGCCTGCTCGAGCGCATCGCCAACGAGCGCATCTGGGGCCTGGCGTGTCTGGCCGGCAGCACGCGCTGCGGGGTGGCGTGGAACACGCTCGTGCTCGCGCTGTGCACGGCGGCGGGCACGACGCTGCTGGGCACCCTCATCGCGCTGCTCGCCGAGCGAGGGCCGCCGCGCCTCGCGCGGCCGCTGAACGCGCTGGCGTTGCTGCCGATCATCACGCCGCCGTTCGTCGTCGGGCTGGGCCTGATCCTTCTGTTCGGGCGGGCCGGCATCGTGAATCAGCTTCTCGAGTGGGCCTTCGGCGTGACGCCGTCGCGCTGGTTTTACGGCGGCGTCGGCGTGTTTCTCGCGCAGCTGTTCGCGTTCACGCCGATCGCCTTCATGATCATGCGTGGCGTCGTGCGAGGCATCGCGCCGTCGCTCGAAGAGGCGGCGCAGACGCTTCGCGCAAGCCCGCACGTCACGTTCATGACGGTGACGCTGCCGCTGCTCAAACCGGGGCTGGCAAACGCCTTCCTCGTGGGCTTCATCGAAAGCATGGCCGACTTCGGGAATCCGATCGTCGTGGGCGGGCAGTTCGCGGTGCTGTCCACCGAAATCTTCTTCGCCATCGTCGGCGCGCAATTCGATCAGGGCCGCGCGGCGTCGCTGGCGCTGATCCTCACCGCCTTTGCGCTCGCGGTGTTCGTTGCCCAGCGCAGATTGCTCGGCTCGAGCAACTACACCACGCTGACGGGGAAGGGCGACTCCGGCATCCCGATGGCGCTGCCGCGCAGCGTGCGCCGCATCATCGATGCGGTGGCGCTGCCGTGGCTGGCGTTCACTGTGATCGTCTATCTGTTCGCCTTCGCCGGCGGCTTTGTCCAGACGTGGGGGCGCGACTACACGCTCACGCTGCGCCACTTCGCCACCGCGTTCGACGTGCAGTGGGGCGAGTTCGGCATCGTCTGGGCGGGAACGGCGTGGAACTCGCTGTTCACGACGCTCAAACTTTCGGCACTCGCTGCGCCGCTGTGCGCGACGCTGGGGCTTCTCATGGCCTGGTTGCTCGCACGCACGAAGTTTCGCGGCCAGGGGGCGTTCGAGTTCGGTGCGCTGCTCGCATTTGCGATCCCCGGCACGGTGCTGGGAATGAGTTATGTGCTCGCATTCAACGTGCCGCCGGTGGAGCTCACCGGCACCGGCCTGATCATCGTGCTTTGCTTCGTGTTTCGCAATTTGCCGGTGGGCGTGCGCGCGGGTACGGCGAGCCTGAAGCAGATCGACCGGTCGCTGGACGAAGCGTCGATGATGTTGCGCGCCTCCACCGCGACGACGCTGCGCCGCATCGTGCTGCCGCTGCTCAGGCCAGCGCTTGTGGCGGCGCTGGTGTATAGCTTCGTGCGCTCCATGACGACGGTCTCGGCGGTGATCTTCCTCGTCACCGCGGAAAACGAACTCGCCACGACTTACATCATCGGCCGGGTCGGCAACGGCGACTACGGCGTCGCGCTCGCGTACTGCACGGTGCTGATCGTGCTCATGTCGCTCGCGACCGCGACGATCCAGCGCCTCGTGGGCGAGACCCGAGTCAGCGCACGCGTCGGCACCGCCACAGGACCACTCCCATGAGCGAAGTTCACCCCGGCATCGAGTTTCGCGGCGTCGCCAAGCGCTATGGCGAATCTTCGAATGCGCCGTGGGCGGTGGACCACGTTGACTTCGCGGTTCGCCAAGGAACCCTCACGACCATCCTCGGCCCGAGCGGCTGCGGAAAGACGACACTGCTGCGCATGGTTGCCGGCCTGGAAACACCGAGCGTCGGGCGCATCTTCATCGCCGGTCAGGACGTCACGGCCCGCAGCCCGGCCGAGCGCAACGTGAGCATGGTGTTCCAGAGTTATGCGCTGTTTCCGCACATGAATGTGCTCTCCAACGTCGCGTACGGTCTCGACGTGTCGGGTGTGGCCAAGCCGGAGGCGAAGCGGCGCGCCCAGGCGACGCTTGCGAGCGTGGGCCTCACCGGTTTCGAATCGCGCCTGCCAAGTGAACTGTCGGGCGGCCAGCAGCAACGCGTAGCGCTGGCGCGTGCCCTGGTGCTCGAGCCGGCGGTCTTGCTCTTCGACGAGCCGCTGTCCAACCTCGACGCAGGCCTGCGCCGCACGATGCGCGAGGAGATCCGCAGCTTGCAGCAGCGCCTGCGCCTCACAGTGGCCTACGTCACGCACGACCAGAGCGAAGCACTCGCGGTGAGCGACCACATCATCGTGATGCGCGCCGGGCGCATTGCACAAGCGGGAACGCCGCGGCAACTGTATGAATGCCCGGGCAGCGAATTCGTCGCGGGGTTCATGGGCGAGGCGTGGGTCTTCGATGCGCTCGCCCAGGCCGACGGGAGCGTGCGATTGGGGCCGCTGCTGCTGCGCCCGGCGCAGGCAGCGCCCGCCGCCGGGCCGGTCAAGCTGGCCGTGCGCCCGCAGGCGTGGCGCGTGCTGCCCCAGGCGCAACCCGATTCGCTGCCTGCGACGTTGACCAAGGCTGCTTACCTCGGCAGCTATTTCGAGCTGAATTTCGACACCGAGCTCGGCGCGATCTTCGTCGTCTCGCCCGACGTGGGGCGAGACTTTGGGCCGGGCCAGAGTTACGGCCTCGCGCTGCATCACTCCGGGTTTTCCGTGGTGCCGGCCACGGCTTGACGGTGCGTTGCCGCCGGCTTCCTGCTGCCGCCCGGGCTTCGAGTCGAGCCAACGCTGGGTGATTGCTCGGCGCGCCGCTGCTGGTGAGGGTCGCGCAAGAAGCACCGACAATTCACCGCGACGACGCCCCGGAAAGGACCCCCATGACTCATCCTCGCTGCGACCGAACCTCGGCGTGGGCCGTACTCGCCGGCCACTACCAGGCGCACGGCAAAGACCTGCGCCTGACCGAGGCTTTTGCGCGCGACGCCGGGCGGTTTGACGGATTCAGCATCGAGGCGCCGGAAGTGTTCGCCGACCTGTCGAAGAACTTGATCGACATCGCGACGCAGACTTTCCTGCTGGACCTGGCGCGCGAATGCGGCATCGACGCACAGCGCGACGCGATGTTCGCCGGCGCCCCGATCAACGCCACGGAAGGCCGAGCCGTGCTTCACACCGCGCTGCGTGCGCCGCGCGGGCAGGGCCTGTTCAGCGACGAGGTGCACACCGTGCTCGATGCGATGCTCGGCTACGCCGAGAGCGTGCGAGACACGGCGCGCAGCGCCATTCGCCACGTCGTCAACATCGGCATCGGCGGCAGCGACTTGGGCGCACAAATGGTCGTGCCCGCGCTGGAAGAATTTGCGCACCGCGAGCTCACGTTTCACTTCGTCTCCAACGTCGACGGTCACGACATCGCTCCCGTGCTGCGCAAGCTGCAACCGAGTCAGACGCTCTTTGTCGTCGCGAGCAAGACCTTCACGACGCAGGAGACGATGGCCAACGCGCGCGCCGCCAAGGCGTGGTTCCTGAGCGACGGCGCGATGAAGGAGCGCGACGTGGCGAAGCATTTCGTCGCGACGACGACGAACGTCGCCGCCGCGGCCGAGTTCGGCATCACAACGACGTTCGGCTTCTGGGAC
>JBEBHW010000123.1:0-8480 GCA_040081145.1 Burkholderiaceae bacterium | reverse complement strand
CGCCTGATGCTGGTGCAGGCGGCTGCCGATGAATGGAAAGTGCCGGTCGCCGAGTTGAGCGCGGCGAACGGTTTGGTGACGCACCGTGGATCCGGCAGAAGCCTTCGCTATGGCCAACTCGCCCCGGCGGCGGCCAAGCTCACGCCGCCCGACAGCAAGGCGATCGTCCTCAAAGACCCGCGCACCTGGAAAGTCGCGGGCCGGCCGATGAAGCGCCTGGACACCGCCGACAAACTCGACGGAGCGAAGGTCTACGCGATCGACCTGAATCTGCCAGGCATGCTGTGTGCCGCGGTCAAGGCGTGTCCGGTGTTCGGCGGCAAGCTCGTCAGCTTCGACACTGCGAAGGTGAGCAGCCGCCCCGGTGTGCGCGGCGTCGTGAAGGTGAACGACACGACGCTTGCGGTGGTCGCCGACACGTGGTGGCGCGCCAAGTCAGCGCTCGACGTGCTGCCCATCGTCTGGGATGAAGGCGCTGGCGCGACACAGAACAGCGCAAAGATTGCGGCACACCTGCAAAGCGGGCTCGCCGCGAGCGACACGTTCGCCTACATGAATGAAGGCGATGCGTCGAGCACGATTGCCGGCGCGGCGAAACGGATTGACGCGGTCTACAGCACGCCCTTCCTTGCCCACGCGACGATGGAGCCGATGAATTGCACGGCGCGCATCACCGCCACGCGCGCCGAGATCTGGGTGCCGACGCAAAACGGCGAAGCGTCGCACGCGGCGCTTTCGGAAGAGTCGGGCTTGCCGCTGTCCGCGTGCGAGGTCTACAAGCACGACCTGGGCGGCGGCTTCGGCAGGCGCGGCGGCACGCAAGACTATGTGCGCCAGGCGGTGGCGATCGCCAAGCAGTTTCCCGGCACGCCGGTCAAGATGATCTGGAGCCGCGAAGAAGACCAGGCGCACGATTTCTATCGACCGATCTCGATGTGCCGTATGTCGGCCGGCCTGGACGCCAAGGGCGCGCTCACGGCGCTGCATGTACGCGTGTCCGGCCAGTCGATCAACGCGTTTGTCAGTCCCGCATCCATCAAAGACGGGAAGGACCGGCGCCAGTTGCAGGGCCTGTGGGCCGAGCCCGGCGACGCGCAGTTCGGCTACAGCGTACCGAACCTGCTGATCGAATACGCGATGCGCAATACGCATGTGCCGGTGGGACCGTGGCGCGGCGTGAACACGAACCAGAACGGCGTCTACCTGGAGTGCTTCATCGACGAAGCGGCGCGCGCCGCGGGGGCGGATCCATTGGAGTTCCGGCGCAGCCTGATGGGCAAGCACCCCAAACACCTGGCCGTGCTCAACGCCGTTGCCGAGAAGGCCGGTTGGGGCAAGCCGCTGCCCGCCGGGGTGTACCGCGGGCTTGCGCAGTTCATGGGCTATGGCAGCTATTCCGCCGCAGTCGCCGAGGTCTCGGTGAACCGGCAAGGCGCGCTCAAGGTGCACCGCATGGTGCTCGGCGTGAACTGCGGCCACGCGGTGAACCCGGACCAGATCGCCGCGCAAGTCGAAGGCTCGGTCGCCTATGGACTCTCCGCCACGCTGTACGGCGAGTGCACCGTGCAAGACGGGCGCATGGTCGAATTGAACTTCCACAACTACCGCGTCCTCAAGCTCGCTGAGATGCCCAAGGTGGAAACCGTGATCGTTCCGACGTATGACTTTTGGGGCGGCGTGGGCGAGCCGACGATTTGCGTCGTCGCACCCAGCGTCATGAACGCGATTCACGCGGCCACCGGCAAGCCGGTGCGCAGCCTGCCGTTGAAGAACCTGCAGCTGGTGTGAAGGAAGATCCGTCCCTGGCTCCCGAAAGCGGCGCCACGCGCCCCGTCGTGTCACTGCGCGAAGTCACGGCGCACACGGTGCGTGCCGTGACCGATCTGCGCGTCTCGGCCCTGCAGCAAAGTTATGTCGCGAGCAACGCCGTGTCGATAGCCCAGGCCTACTTCCACCCGGAAGCCTGGTTCCGTGCGATCTACGTCGACGACGCGCCGGTCGGCTTTGCCATGCTCGAAGACCCGACGCTGCTGATCGACTGGATCGGCCACGCGCAAGTCGGGCTGTGGCGCTTCATGATCGACGAGCGCCATCAGGGACGCGGCCACGGCCGTGCGGCGCTCCGTTTGCTGATCGAGCACGTGCGCACGCGGCCCGGCCAGACGAAGCTGCGCACGTCGTGCGTTCCCGGTCCGCACAGCCCGATCGCCTTTTACGAGCGTTGCGGGTTTCGCCGAACTGGCGAACTTGACGACGCTGAAGAAGTTCTCGAGTTGTCACTGCAAGCCACCCCTTCCCGCCGCTGAAAGCCCACATGCACGCCAACGCAGAACTGATTCAACGCTTCTACGCCGCCTTTGCCAAGCAGGACAGCGCCGCGATGAACGCGTGCTACGCGCAAGACGTCGAGTTCCACGATCCGGTTTTCCAGACCCTGCGCGGCGACGACGCGCGCCGCATGTGGCGCATGCTGTGCGCGCGCGCGAAGGACTTGACCGTGGTGGCCAGCAATATCGAAGCCGACGAGCGCACGGGTCGCGCGCAGTGGGTCGCGACTTACCTGTTCTCCGCAACCGGCAACCGGGTCGAGAACCGCATCGACGCGAGCTTCACGTTCAAGGACGGCAAGATTGCGACGCACCAGGACCGCTTTGACCTGTACCGCTGGGCGCGCCAGGCGCTCGGGCTGAAAGGCGTGCTGCTCGGCTGGCTGCCGCCGGTGCAGGCGGCAGTGCGCAAGCAGGCGGCTCAGGGGTTGCGCGGGCTCAGTCATCTGCTTTTTGCAGGGACTGCCGCAGGTCGACCAGCATCATCACGATGCCGATGATCACGACCACGCCCAACGAGACTTCCTTGAGCTTGAAGACGATGGCGCCGAGAAAGCTCAGCATCAGCACGATGGCAACCACGGCGGAGAACAGTTTGACCGACATGACGAAACTCCTCAGGAGACAAGTTCAGTGGTTTTGCACGTGGTTCACGAGCCAGCGTGCGCTGCGCAGGAGCCGTGCGTCCGAGTCGCGCTTGCCCACCAACTGCACACCCAGCGGCAAACCGGCTGGGCCGGTCATCAAGGGCAGGTTCAGCGATGGCATGCCGCACAGCGACCAGAGCGAGCAGAAGACCGGGTCGCCCGTCGTCGTGGCAAGCGGCGCTTCGCCGGGCGCGGCGGGCGTGACGATCGCATCGAAGTTTTCGAAGAGTTCGTCGAATCCTGCAATCAGCTGGGCGATCCGGCCGATGGCTTTTTGATGGTCGAGCGCCAGGATGCCGCGCCCGCGCGCCAGCTGCTCGCGAAGCGGCGCCGACAAAGACTCGCGGCCGCGCTCCCATTCCGGATCAAGGTGCAGCGCCATCTCGGCTTCCTGGATCGTGCGCATCCAGTCCCAGGCGTCGGCCACCGATTGCGGCAGTTCATAGCTCTCGCACTGCGCGCCCAGGGCTGTGGTGAGCTCGGCAAAGGCTTCGGCAGTGCTGGCTTCGGCGCGGCTCCACATCGGCGTCTTGACGAAGGCAAAGCGCGGCGCGAACGGCGGCTCTTCACCCAAGGTGCGTTGCAGGGTCGGCTTGGCGCGCGGGCGCGTGTCCGGGTCGCGCTCGTCGAAGCCGATGATTTGCTCGGCGAGCAGCGCAATGTCTTCCAAAGTGCGGGCGAACACGCCCACCGTGTCAAGGGTTCGCGAAAGTTTAAGGATGCCGTGGCGCGGCACCAGGCCGTGCGTCGGCTTGAAGCCGTAGACGCCGCAAAACGACGCCGGGCGAATCACCGAACCGTTGGTCTGCGTGCCGATCGCGAGTGGCACCATTCCCGCCGCGACCGCCGCCGCCGAACCCGACGACGAGCCGCCAGGCGTACGCTCGGCGTTGTGCGGGTTGCGCGTCTTGCCCGGCGTGTAGGTCGCGCACTCCGTCGTCACCGTCTTGCCCAGGATCACCGCGCCCGCCGCGCGCAGCATCGCCACCACCGTGGCGTCGCGGTCGGGGGTGCGCCCGGCGTGCAGCACGGTGCCGTCCTCGGTGGGCATGTCGGTCGTGTCGATGATGTCTTTGATTCCCACGGGCACGCCGTGCAGCGCACCGGTGGCTCGGCCTTCGCTGCGGTCAGCGTCGCGCGCGCGTGCCTGCGCCAGGGCGTGCGCCTCGTCGAGAAACTGCCACGCGTGGACGGTGGGCTCGACGTCGCGAATCCGCGCCAGGCAGGCTTGCACGAGCTGCTCCGAGCTGATTTCGCCGGCGCGAATCGCTTGCGCCGCTGCTGTGGCCGACAGCGTGTCGAGCCGGTTCACGTCCACGACTCACTCGTCCAGTCAGCCGCCACAATCACCGGCCGTACAGCGCATTGGGCAGCCACAGCGCAATCCCCGGGAACACATAGATGATCGCCATCGTCACGAGCACGATGTAGACGAAGGGCATGCAGCCGCTGAAAATTTGCGTCAGCAACACCGAGGGCGGACTCACCCCCTTGAGGTAATACGCCGACATCGCCATCGGCGGCGAGAGGAACGCCGTCTGCAGGTTGAGCGCGACGAGCACGCCGAAGAGGATGGGGTCGATGCCGAAGTGCGGCAGCATCGGCAGGAAGATCGGGATGAAGATGATGATGATCTCGGTCCACTCCAGCGGCCAGCCGAGCACGAAGATGATCGCCTGCGACAGCAGCAGGAAGGTGACCGAGTTCAGGTTCATGCCGAGCACGAATTCCTTGATGATCAGGTTCCCGCCGAGGTAGGCAAAGATCGACGCGAACGTCGCCGAGCCGACGAACAGCCAGCACACCATCGCCGACGTGCGCGCCGTGAGGAACACCGATTCGCGCAATGCCTTCCAGGTCAGCGAGCGATAGCCCGCTGCGAGCAGCGCCGCGCCAAACGCGCCCACCGCGGCAGCTTCGGTGGGGGTGGCGATGCCGAACATGATCGCTCCGAGCACCGAAAGAATCAGCATCGCCAGCGGGAAGAACGATTTCAGCAGCAGGACGACGACTTTGCCGAAGGGCACGTTGCCTTCTTCTTTGGACAGGCGCGGTGCCACTTCGGGTTTGACCATCGCCAGCACAACGACATACACGATGTACATGCCGGCCAGGAAGAACCCCGGAACGAACGCCGCAGCGTAGAGTTTGACGACCGACAGGCCCGCCATCGCGCCGTAGACGATGAGCATGATCGACGGCGGAATCAAAATGCCCAGGCAGCCTCCGGCGCAGATCACGCCCGCGGCCAGGCGCGTGTCGTAACCGGCCTTGATCATCTGCGGAAATGCGAGCATGCCCATCAGCGTAACCACGGCGCCGACGATGCCGGTGGCCGTGGCAAACAGCGCGCAGGTGGCGAGCGTGGCCACCGCCAGCGAGCCCGGAATTCCTTTGAGAGCAATTTGCAGGCTCCGGAACAGGTTGTCCAGGATGTTCGCGCGTTCGACCAGATAACCCATCAACAAGAACAAGGGGATCGAGACGAGTGCGTCGTTGTTCAGCACCGTGAAGGTGTTTTGCGTCAGCAGGTAGAAGACGCGGTTGTCGAAGAACGCCGTGCCGACCTGGTAGTAGGCGTAGTAGCCGAAGCTCACGCCCAGAGCCATCAACGTGAAAGCGACCGGAAAACCGATGCAGATTGCGAAGACCAGGATGCCAAGCATCACCAGCGAGACGCCGGGGTCGCTCATGACTTGGCTCCTTGTTGTGCGGCCAGCGCCGCTTTGCGTGCGTGTTCTTTCAGGATCTGCGTCTCGAGTTCCTCAACGTCGTGCAAGCGGTCCGGCCATTTGCCTTCACGCAGGCAGACGACGCAGCGCAGCACCTCGGCAAAGCCCTGGATGGCGATCAGCAGGGCGCCCACGCAGATCATCATCTTCAGCGGCCAGATCGGCATTCCCGCCGGGCTGTTGACGCTGACCTCGCGGATCCGCAGCGACTCGATGCCGTACGCCGAGCCCGCCACCACCAGCGCCAGGATGCCGGGGAAGAAGAAGATGATGTAGAGAAGCAGTTCCACCTTGGCCTGCGTAGGCTCCGACCATTTGCGGTAATACATGTCGGCGCGCACATGGCCGCCGCGCGACAGCGTGTAGGCGCCGGCCATGAAGAAGACCGCGCCGTACATCATGTAGCTCAGATCGAAGGCCCAGCTCGTGGGGTCGTTCAACACGTAGCGCACGAACACTTCCCAGCACGTGCCCAGAGTCAGGATGACGATGCACCAGGCAAACGCGTGACCGACGGTCTTGCTGAGTTGGTCGATGGAATAGATCAGGCGATTCACCATAAGTCTCTGCCGGAAGGAGGTGAAGAAAAAAGGGGCGGCTCGGTGCCCGCCCCTTGCTTGCCTTGCGGCACGTGTGTGCCGCAGGCGCGTCAGGCCGTCGGCAGCTTCGTGTTGAACACGTGCTCGTAGCCCAGCGCGTAGTCCGCCTCGTTGACGAACATGTAGTACGCGACTCGCTTCGCCCAGGCGCGCTGCGATTCGACGACGCGCTTGAAGAAGGGATCTTCGTCCGACAGGCGCTTGGTCAGCGTGTCCCACGCCTTGAGCTGCTCGACGAACACGCCCTTGGGCGTACGCAGCACATTCACCTTGTGCTTGTCTTTCAGCTCTTGCAGGTCGCGCGAGTAGTTGTCCATCGCGGTCCACCAGTTCGACGAACTCGCGGCCTCGGCGGCGTACTGGAGAATCGCCTGCAGGTCCTTCGGAATCGAGGCCCACTTCTTCTTGTTGATCGCGATCTCGAAGAACTCCATCGCCTGGTGGAAGCTGCCCATCATGTAGTTCTTGATCACGTCCTGCGCACCGAAACGCATGTCGGAGGTCGGGTTGTTGAATTCGAACGCGTCGATCACGCCTTTTTCCAGCGCCGGGATGATTTCGCCGCCCGGGAGCTGCGTGACCTTGGAGCCCATTTCCTGGAACAGGTCGGCCGCCAGACCGACGGTGCGGTACTTCAGGCCCTTCAGTTCGCTGGCGTTGGCGATCGGTTTCTTGAACCAGCCCAGCGGCTGGGTGGGCATCGGCATGACGAAGAAGCCGACCACGTCGAGGTTGATCTTCGCCAGCAGCTCGTTGTAAAGGGCGAGGCCGCCGCCGCGATAAATCCACGCCAGCGTCTGCGGCGCGTCGCAGCCGTTGATCGGGCCTGAGCCGAACAACGACGCGACCTTGCTCTTGCCGTACCAGTAGACGGGAACGCCGTGCGAAGCGTCGAGCACGCCCTTGCTGGTTGCGTCCATCACTTCGAAGGGTTTGACGACGGCGCCGGCGACGAGGTAGTCGATGCGCAGCCGGCCACCGGCCATCTCGTTGACGCGGTTCACGTACTCCATCGCCATCTCGTTGAAGATGTCCTTTGCGCCCCAGGCGCCCTGCATCTTGATGACGATGGGCGACTGCGCCACCGAGACCATTGGCGCGGCCATCGCCGCCACGCCGGCAGCGCCGGATACTGCGGCGCCGAGGAATTTACGACGCGCGGGTTGCGCGTCGGCGTTGGCTGTAGTCGTCTCGTTCATAGGGGCACTCCTGAGCTTTCGTCTGCGGTTGGGCCGGCGCGCGGTGGGTCGTGCGGCGGCGGAAAACTGGCGCGCATGTCCGAATGGTGGACTCACCCGCCTCCATCAGCCCCGCACCATATCAAAACCGTCTCGGCCCGCCCCTGGGGGTAACCCGCGCTCGTCGCATGAAGAGACAGAGCCGGGAGGCGTTGCGTCGCGCTGCGGTCGAGGGCTACGCCTACTGCCGTACAGTGGGCCCCATGTCTACTCTGTCCCTGGGCCTTCAAGGACTTCGCGTCTTCGAGCGCGGCTGGCTGTCGTCGAACAATGTGTTGCTACACGACAGCAGTGCCGGCGCGACCCTTGTTGACAGTGGCCACAGCGCACATGCGGAACAAACCGTCGCGCTCGTGCGAAGTGCCTTGCGCGAACCGGGCCGCGAACAAAGCCTCGTGCGCGTGCTCAATACGCACCTGCACTCCGATCACTGCGGCGGCAACGCCGCGCTGCAGCGCGAATTCGGCGCCGAGTTGGTCATCCCCCCCGGCTTGTGGCACGCTGCGCTGCATTGGGACGAACAGGCCTTGGGCTACGCTGCAATCGGCCAGCGTTGCGATCGATTCGAGCCTCAGGGTCGGATTTCCCCCGGTGAGGCTCTGCAATCGGGCGGGCGGCGCTGGGACGTGCTCGCCGCGCCGGGCCACGACCCGCATTCCGTGATCCTGTTCGACGCCGGCGACGGCGTGCTCATTTCCGCCGACGCCTTGTGGGAGAACGGCTACGGCATCGTGTTTCCAGAACTCGCCGGCGAGCCGGGCTTCGATGACGTGGAGCAGGTGCTCGACCTGATTCAACAGCTGCCGGTAAGCGTGGTGATCCCCGGCCACGGGGCGCCCTTCACGGACTGTGCCGGCGCCCTGCGGCGCGCGCGTGCGCTGCTCGCCAAACAACGCGCCAACCCACGCCACCATGCGCGCCACGCGACCAAGGTGCT
>JBEBHW010000122.1:0-8486 GCA_040081145.1 Burkholderiaceae bacterium | reverse complement strand
AGGGGGCGCAGCGATTGCGAGTCCGCTCGGGAGCTTCGAACTGGCATGAGCTTTCGCCGCACCGCCGAGTTTCTGCTTTTCGACTGGCTGGGCGTCGAGTCGCTGAGCGCGCGCCCGCGTTTCGTCGACCACTCGCGCGAGACCTTCTGCGCCGTGCTCGACATGTGTGAAAAGCTCGCCGCCGAAAAGTTCGCCCCCTTCAATCGGCTGGTCGATACGCAAGAGCCGAGCTTTGACGGCGCCAAGGTGCACCTGCCGCAGGCCAGCCACGCGGCAGCGCAGGCGTATGCCGCCACCGGCATGCTCGCCGCCGCGCAAGACTACGCGGTGGGCGGAATGCAATTGCCCTGCGTCGTCGAAATGACGGCGAACAGCTTTTTCTCGAAAGCCGGCATCGGCATCGGCGGCGGGAGCTTGTTGACGAGCGGCAACGCGAATTTGCTGATGGCACACGGAACGTCGACCCAGCAGGATGTTTTTGCGACGAACGAATTTGCCGGTCGCTTCGCAGGGACGATGTGCCTGAGCGAGCCGCAGGCGGGGTCGAGCCTGTCCGACATCACGACGCGCGCGACGCCCGACGGCGCCGACTTCGAAGCCGAGTTGCTGGGCCCGCGCTACCGGCTGCGCGGCAACAAGATGTGGATCTCCAACGGCGAGCACGACCTCGCCGAGAACATCATCCACCTCGTGCTCGCGAAGATTCCCGACGCTCAGGGCAAGCTGATCGCCGGCACGCGCGGCATCTCGCTGTTCATCGTGCCCAAGCTCCTCGTCGATGCGCGCGGCCAGCTCACCGGAGAGCGCAACGATGTTGCGTTGGCCGGTTTGAACCACAAGCTCGGCTACCGCGGCATCCCGAACACGCTGCTCAATTTCGGCGAAGGCAAACCCCGGGTGCGCGGCGCTGCCGGGGCGCTCGGCTATCTGGTGGGCAAACCCGGCGAAGGCCTGCGCTGCATGTTCCACATGATGAACGAGGCCCGAATCGGCGTCGGCCTGGGCGCAACAATGCTCGGCTTTGCCGGCTTTGAGGCGAGTCTGGAGTACGCGAAGACGCGGCTGCAGGGCCGTTCCATCGGCGCAGGCGGCAAGGACCCGACGCAGCCGCAAGTGCCCATCGTCGAACACGCCGACGTGAAGCGCATGCTGCTCGCGCAAAAGAGTTATTGCGAAGGCGCGCTCGCGCTCGAACTCTATTGCGCGCGCCTCGTCGACGAGTTGCACACCGGCGCATCCGACGCTGCCGCGCAGGCCGGCATCTTGCTGGAACTGCTGACGCCAATCGCGAAGAGCTGGCCCAGCGAATGGTGCCTGGAGGCGAACAGCCTGGCGATCCAGGTGCACGGAGGCTACGGCTACACGCGCGATTTTCCGGTCGAACAGTACTGGCGCGACAACCGCCTGAACATGATCCACGAGGGCACGCACGGCATCCAGGCGTTGGACTTGCTCGGCCGCAAGGTCGTGATGCAGGAGGGCCGCGCACTGGCGCTGCTCACCGGGCGCATGCAGGCCACGTTGGCGCAAGCCGTCGACGACGCCGACTTGTCCGAGTACGCGGCAGCGCTGGGCGCCGCGATTCAGCGCCTTGGCGTCGCCACGCGTGCTGCCTGGGCCACGGGGCAGGCCGACGAGGCGCTGGCGAATGCGACGCCGTATTTGCAAGCCTTCGGCCACGTCGTGGTCGCCTGGATGTGGCTTGACGTCGCGCTGTGCGCGCAGCGACTTCTGCGCGACAAGCACTCCGATGCCACGGCGTTGCGTGGCCAGCTCGGCGCATGCCGCTACTTTTTCCGCTACGAACTGCCACGCATCGAGGCCTGGCTGGGCGTGGTGCAGAGCCGCGACAACACGTGCCGAACCATGAACGTTGACGGGTTCTGACCATGGCCTCGGGGCGAATCGCTGCGTGGACATGGGGATTGATTTTTAGCGGCATGCTCGGCATCGCGGTGGGCTTGACGGTGCGCCGCGCCGACAGCCTGCTGGGCTGGGTGCTCATCGCGTGCAGCGTCGTAGCGATCACGGCCGGCGTCATCCTGATCTGGATCCGCTCGACAATGAAAAACACACCCTAGGAGTCTCGAGATGAGCACCGACATCAAAGCGCTGTTCGACCTGACCGGCAAAACCGCCCTCGTCACGGGTGGCTCGCGCGGCTTGGGCCTGCAAATTGCCGAGTCGCTCGGGCAAGCTGGCGCCAAGATCATGCTCGTGTCGCGCAAGGCAGGCGACCTCGAAGAAGCGTCGGCGCACCTGCAGGCGCAAGGCATCGACACGCGCTGGATCGCGGCCGACCTGATCCAGCCCGCCGAGGTCGAGCGCACCGCCAGCGAGGCGATGCAGCGTTTCGGCCACGTCGACATCCTCGTCAACAACGCCGGCGCGACCTGGGGGGCGCCGTGCGAGGACCATCCGCTGGAGGCGTGGGACAAGGTGATGGACCTGAACATTCGCAGTATCTTTCTGATGAGCCAGCAAATCGGCAAGCGCAGCATGATCCCGCGGCGCAGCGGGCGCATCATCAACATTGCGTCGATCGCCGGGCTGTCGGGTTCGGCCGATATCGCCTTCATCGCCTACGGAACGAGCAAGGGAGCGGTGGTCAACTTCACGCGCACGCTCGCCGGCGAATGGGGGCGCTACGGCATCACCGTGAATGCGCTCGCGCCGGGAATGTTCCTGAGCAAAATGACGCGCGGCACTTTCCAGAAAGTGGGCGAGGCGGCGCTCGCCAAGAGCGCACCGCTGAACCGCGTGGGTGACGATGACGACTTGAAAGGCGCCGCATTGCTCTTCGCCAGCGCCGCGGGCAAACACATCACAGGGCAGATTCTCGCGGTGGACGGTGGCGTCAGCGCCGTGCACGGCGGCGCCTGAATGCAGCACAACAAAGCCGCGATGAGCCTGCCGTTCAAGAACAGAATCCCATTCGTCGAGTCGCTCGGCCTGGAGTTGTTGCGCTTCGAGGACGGCGAGGCGGAACTGGCGTTGACGCCACGCGACGAGCACATGAACGGCCTGAAGATGGCGCACGGCGGCGTGGTCATGACGCTGCTCGACGTGGCGATGGCACACGCCGCGCGCAGTCCGCGCAGCGGTGAAACGGTGCAGGCACGCGGCGTCGTCACGGTCGAGATGAAAACCACGTTCATGCGCCCGGGTGTGGGCCGCCTCTACGCACGCGGCAAGGTGCTGACGCAAACGCAGACGCTGTCGTTCTGCGAAGCGTCGCTGTTCGACACGGACAACAGGCTCGTGGCGCACGCCACGGGAACTTTCAAACTCCTGCGGGCCGTTCCCGTCGGGAGCCGGGCCACCGCGCCGATCGACGGGTCGGATTGAACAGAAAGTCAACACCATGAGCCTCATCAACAAACAATTCGTGCTGGCTTCGCGTCCCGAGGGCGCCGCCTCGGCGTCGAACTTCCGGCTGCGCGAAGTCCCTGTGCCCGAACTCCAAGACGGCCAACTCCTCGTGCGCCACCACTACCTCTCGCTCGACCCGTACATGCGCGGCCGCATGAACGACACGAAGAGCTACGCGCAGCCGCAAGCGCTGAACGAGGTGATGGTCGGTGGAACGGTCGGTGAAGTCGCCGCATCGCGCCACCCCAAATTCAAGGTCGGCGACAACGTTGTCGGCATGGGCGGCTGGCAGGAATACAGCGTGATCGATACTGCCCAGAGCGGCATGTTGCGCAAGGTCGACGCGCAGCGCATTCCCTTGTCGGCTTACCTCGGCGCGGTGGGCATGCCCGGCGTCACGGCGTGGTATGGCCTGACGCGAATTTGCGCGCCCAAGGTTGGCGCAACAGTCGTCGTCAGCGCGGCAAGTGGTGCCGTCGGCAGCGCCGTAGGGCAACTCGCCAAGGTTCGCGGCTGCCGCGCCGTGGGAATTGCCGGTGGCGCCGACAAGTGCCGCTACGTCGTCGATGAACTCGGCTTCGATGCGTGCATCGATTACAAGGCGCACGCCGATTCGAAGGCGTTGTATCAGGCGCTGAAGGAAGCGACACCCGAAGGCGTGGACGGCTCCTTCGAGAACGTCGGCGGGCGTGTGCTCGACGCCGTCTTGCCGCGCATGAACGCCTTCGGCCGCATCGCCGTGTGCGGCATGATCAGCGGCTACAACGGCGCGCCGATCCCGCTCGCGCAACCGCAGCTGATTCTCCAGTCGCGCCTGCGCGTCGAAGGTTTCATCGTCAGCGAGCACATGGAAGACTGGCCCGAGGCGCTGCAAGAACTCGGCAGCCTCGTCGCGAGCCGCAAGCTCAAATACCGCGAGACGGTGGCGCAGGGCATCGAAGCCGCGCCGCAAGCGTTTCTGGGCTTGCTTGAGGGGCGCAACTTCGGCAAGCAACTCGTCAAGCTGATCTGAGAGTCTGAGCCGCGCTGCGACAAAAGGGGGCGACATGTCAAGCACCCACATGGTCACGAACCAGGCCTTGCCGCTTGCGGGCCACAACCTGTTCGCGACGAACCGGGCGATGCGCGATGCGCTCGGGTTCAACGCACCGGGCCTGGACACGGCGCCGTTGGAATCGCTCGGCGCAAAACTGGGCGAGCCCGACATGCAGGCCCACGCGCGCCTGGCGAACCAGCACAAGCCGCAGCTGCACAGCCACGACCGCTTCGGCCGGCGCCTCGATGAAGTCGAGTTCCACCCGAGCTACCACGCGCTGATGGCGCAAGCCACCGCCGCCGGCCTGCACGGCACGCCGTGGACGCTGGCGCCTCAGGCGCACGTGCAACGCGCCGCAGCGTTCATGTTGTTCACCGAACTCGAGCCTTCCGTGTTGTGCCCGATCTCGATGACTTACGCCGTGACGCCGGCTTTGCGCGCGAACTCCGCGATCCACGCCGCGTGGTTGCCCAAGCTTGCGAGCACCGCGTACGACCCGCGCCTCATCCCCTTCGAGCAGAAGGCCGGCGTGACGATGGGCATGGGCATGACGGAAAAACAAGGCGGCTCCGACGTTCGCGCGAACACGACGCAGGCGACGTTCGAAGAACAGACGCCCTGGGGGCCGCGCTACCGGTTGGTTGGCCACAAGTGGTTCATGTCAGCGCCGATGTGCGACGCCTTCCTCGTGCTCGCGCAAACCGGCGCGGGTTTGAGTTGCTTATTTCTGCCGCGGGTCTTGCCTGAGCACGCAAGCGAGGGCACAAGCGCGGGGTCACGCAACGGCATCTTCATTCAGCGCCTCAAAGACAAACTCGGCAACCACGCGAACGCGAGCTCCGAAGTCGAATTCGACGGCGCGCACGCATGGCTTGTCGGTGAAGAAGGGCGCGGCGTGCCGCAAATCCTCGAAATGGGAACGCGCACGCGACTGGACTGTGCGCTGGGAACGAGCGGCCTGATGCGCCAGGCTTTGGCGCTGGCGCTGCACCACACGGCGCAGCGCCACGCCTTCGGCAAGGCGTTGATCGAACAGCCGCTCATGCGCAACGTGCTCGCCGATCTGGCGTTGGAAAGCGAAGCCGCGACGGCGCTCAGCCTGCGCCTGGCACGCGCCTTCGGCAGCGACACCGAGCACGAACAGGCGATGCGGCGCCTGCTCACGCCGGTGGCCAAGTTCTGGATTTGCAAACGTGGCAGCCACTTCGCGCAAGAGGCGATGGAGTGTCTGGGCGGCAACGGCTACGTCGAAGAAGCGGGCGAGGGCGTGATGGCTCGCGTGTACCGCGAGATGCCGCTCAACTCGATCTGGGAAGGCGCGGGCAACATCATGGCGATTGACTTGCTGCGCGCGCTGCGTGGCAAGGGCGGCAACGGCGACACCGCCGCGGCACTGCGCGCCGAACTCGCGCCGGCGCGCGGCGTGCACGCGGCGCTCGACAAATTCGCCAGCCACCTGTTCGCGCGGCTGGAAGAAGTGCCAGACGAAATCGAAGCGCGTCGCCTCGCCCAAGACATTGCCCTGGCGGTGCAAGCGGCGTTGTTGTGCCAACACGCGCCGAGCCACGTCTTCGACGGATATTGCCGAACCCGCCTTGGCGCCGATTGGGGCCACGCATTCGGCACCTTGCCAGGTAACGTCGACTTCGCTGCACTGCTCGCACGCGCCATGCCGCAGTGACGCACGCCACGCGCTTTGCGACTTCGCTTCCACGCACGACACGACAACAGGAGACAGTGGCATGAAAAGTTTCAAAGGCCGCACTGCGGTGATCACTGGAGCAGGCTCGGGCTTTGGCCTGGAAACCTCACGCATCGCCGCGCGTGAAGGCATGAACGTCGTGCTGGCGGACGTGCAGCAAGACGCGCTCGACAAGGCCGCCGCCGAAGTCGCTGGGCTCGGCGCGCAAGTCCTACCGTTCAGGCTCGACGTGTCCAAGGCTGACGAGGTGCAAGCCCTGGCGGCGACGACCCAGGCACGCTTTGGCGCACCGCACTTCGTCTTCAACAACGCAGGGGTCGGCTCCGGCGGGCTGATCTGGGAGAACACGCTCAAAGACTGGGAGTGGGTGCTCGGCGTGAACGTGATGGGCGTCGTGCACGGGGTGCGTTGCTTCACGCCGATGATGTTGGACGCGGCGCGTGCCGACCCGGGTTACGAGGGCCACATCGTGAACACGGCGTCGATGGCGGGATTGCTGAATCCGCCCAATATGGGCGTCTACAACGTCTCCAAACACGCCGTCGTTTCGTTGACGGAAACCTTGTACCAGGACCTGCGCCTGGTGAGCGAGCAGGTCAGCGCCTCGGTGTTGTGCCCCTTCTTCGTCCCCACCGGAATCAATCAAAGCGGCCGCAATCGGCCCAATGAGATGAAAGACGTCGACATCGGCCCGACGCGCAGTCAACTGATCGGCCAGGCAATGACGGAAAAGGCGGTGGGCAGCGGCAAAGTCAGTGCGGCGATGGTCGCGCAATTCGTCTTCGACGCAATGCGCGCGAACCGCTTCTACATTTACAGCCACCCCAAGGCGCTGGCCACGGTGCAGACGCGTTTCGAAGACATCGTGCAGATCCGCAACCCCACCGATCCCTTCGCCGGCAAACCGGAGATCGGTGCCGAGCTTCGCGCGGCGCTGCGCGCGCTGGGCTGACGCGGCGGTGAGTTCGCCTCCTGCACCCGGCCGCGCTGCCGACATCGAACCGTTCTGGCTCGAATACCAACGCGCGTGCAAAGTCAAAGTTCCCGGCTTCGCCGCTGCCGCACTGGGCGAAACCCGTGGGGTTGCCGATGAGCACGCTGATCTCGTCGCCCGAGGCGTCAAGCGCGCCCATGCGACGCTGAAGCGTGAATTCGAAAAGGAACTCGATCCGTTGCCGCAAATCGGCGACCACCTCGTCGTGCTCGACGGTGCGGGCACGCCACGCGCCATCGTGCGCACGACGCACGTCGAGCTGCGCTACTTCAACCAGATCGACGATGAGTTCGCCTTCGACGCTGGCGAAGGCGACTTGACGCTGCGCTGGTGGCTCACCGCGCACCGCCAGGACTTTGCCGAGCGGGGCGAGCGCGAGGGCTTCGAGGTGCACGAAAGAATCGAGCTCGTTCTCGAGTGGTTCGAAGTGGTCTGGCCAGCCGCAGCGCCGGCGCAGGCGCCGGCCTGACTTGGCCGCCGAAACCAAGGGCCTGCGCCGGCTCGGGGGAACGGCGTCGACGACCACCCATAGACGCATCGATGTCCGATTTCCCTGCTGAACCTCTTGTCGCTCAGGCGGCCATCGTCGGCGGCGGGCCGGCGGGCTTGATGGCAGCCGAAGTCTTGGCGCGCGCGGGCGTGCAGGTCGACGTCTTCGACGCCATGCGGTCGGTGGGGCGCAAGTTCCTGCTCGCAGGCAAGGGCGGCTTGAACTTGACGCACAGCGAACCCATGGCGCAGTTCGCGGCTCGGTTCGGCGCACGCCGCGCGGTGATGGAGCCGCTGCTGCACGCGTTTCCCCCCGCGGCGGTGCGCGATTGGGCGCAGGGCTTGGAGATTGGCACTTTCGTCGGCAGTTCGGGGCGCGTCTTCCCGGCCGACATGAAGGCCGCACCCCTGCTGCGTGCCTGGTTGCACCGCTTGCGCACGATGGGCGTGCGCTTTCACATGCGCCAGCGTTGCACCGGCGTCGCGGCGGGCGATGATGGCCGGCTGACGCTGCAATTCATCTCCCCCGCGGGGCCCGTGCAAGCGCGTGCTGACGCTGTGGTGCTTGCCTTGGGCGGTGCGAGCTGGCCGCAGCTGGGCGGGGACGGTGCCTGGGCCAGTTGGCTGCCAGGCCTGGGTGCCGACGTGGCGCCGCTGCAGGCGTCGAACTGCGGTTTCGATGTCGCACGCGCGGGCGCGGGCGCGACGCTGCTGCCTGGATGGAGCGAACACATGAGCAGCCGCTTTGCCGGCCATGCGCTGAAAACGGTCGCGCTGAGCGTCGCGAGTGCCGACGGCTCGCAGGTTCAGCAGCGCGGCGAGTTTGTCATCACGCACGGCGGTGTTGAAGGAAGCCTCATCTATGCAGCGTCGGCGGTCTTGCGCTCGACGAT
>JBEBHW010000121.1:0-8510 GCA_040081145.1 Burkholderiaceae bacterium | reverse complement strand
ACTCGTCTGACACGTACACAAGCAACGTCACTTCATCGCCCTTTCGTACTCAACTAGCCCGGACATTTCGTCGGCAGGAGGTAAGCAGCCTCGTGGCTGAGCCCGTTGTCATAGGTGTTTGAGGCAAGTGAGAACCGAGGAACGCCGATGCCAAATTGTACGAAGGATAGGGGAGGATCGAGTTTGGCCCGCTTTGGCCGACGTGTCATCGAAGCCGAGTTCAGCGGCGGCGATTTGAGCAGCGACGGCGGACTGCTGCTGTTGCGCCAAGTCGATCAGCACCTGGGTGCTGAGCCGCGGGGCGGCGGCCGCGATCCCTAATCCGCGCGACCTCGAGCGCACACGCCTTTTTGCAAGCGCGGCTTGAGCAACCCAGTAACGACTTTTTGACCTTCGGTCACAGCGGGCCGCCCGGCAACGCTCAGATGGCTACGTCGGCACGTGCTTCCATTGGGCGGCCTTGCTGAACCCCGCGTGGGCCCACGCGTGCACCATTGACAGCGCGCGCGCCTGCTGGCTGCCTTGCATCCGCTGAGCGTCGATCAGCGGCACCGAGAGTTTGCGCATCAACGCGCCCCAACGCACCTCGAGGACATGTTCTGCTTGACGGCGCACTGCGCTGCTTTGTGTCGTTTGCTGGATCTGGATGATGTTTGAGACAGTGGTCCGCACGTGGTCGCCTTGCCGCGCCGTCGACAGTTCCCTCTCTAGGCGAGCCAAGTGCTCCAACTGCCGCGACTCCATGAGGAGCCCGGGCGTCGGGTGCCGCGCAGTGCTTGCAAGCAGTATCCAGGCCAATGCCAGAAGGGCCAGGATGGCGCCTGCGGTCGTTTGAGAGCGGCCGCCGCGCCAAAGATGTGCCCACACGGCCGTAGGCTTGAGCCCATCTGGCGCGTGAGTGGCATGCTGGGCACCGCTCGATCTGCGTGCACTTGCTGCCTGATCGGCACCAACGCTGTCCCTCGCACCAGACCTATCTGCAGGGTGGGGTTGACTGGCACCGTCGATAGGCGCGTTCGGAGTTCTCAACTCGATCTCTGTGGTCGACGTGATCATTGACCCGCCACCTGAGAGCCAGGCGTGCGCAGCAGCCCTCAGACTCGGAAAACGCTGCTCCGGGCTGGATGCGTTCATGCGGTCGAGGATCGCAATCCGGCTCTCGAGGAACCTACGCGCAGTCGGATGCGGCTGCCGGCTCCGGCTGAGGGTCGGCAATAGCAATTCTTTCAAGCCGAACGCGGCCAGGCTCTGAGAAGCGGCATCAATGTTGAGTGCGCCACTGTCGAGCGCCCCACCCAGTGCCGGACTCTTCAAGCGAGCCGCCCAGTGGCTGCGCTCCTGCTGCGGCAGGTGTCGCAGGTCGGCCCATCGTGACACCGGGCAGCCCGGCACCAGGTCGGACAAATCGGCAGCAACGTCGGCCGCCAACAGCCTATCCCCTTCCGGCAAAGATCCCTCCTTCAGGCCCAAGTCGGGCCACGGGTGTTGGCTAGCGTTGCCCGCGAACCGGGTATGCCGATGGTCTATGAACTTGATGCGCGGGAACTCGATTCGGCCGCGCAAACCGTGCGATAGCGCGACGCATGCGTTGCGCGGACTGATGTCGATCAGGAACACGCCTTTCTCAGCGTACGCTGCCAAGCCTTCGAAGTACGCGGCGCAGACGTTGGCGAACTCGTCGTCCGTCAGCGCGTGCCGGAACACCTCGTCCAGGCTCGGGCCCACGTACTCGGTGTAGATAGCCAGGGGATCGTCATTATCGAAGCCTGCCACGCCTTGCACCAAGCGGGCACACGGCATTTTCATCGCGGTCAGCCGCCGGATGTTCGCCCTCTCTTCGGCAACGGCCAGGGTGGCCAGCACGTCGGGCAAGTCGATCAAACGCTTTTCCATCACGTGGGGCAAGGTCGCCGTGTCTGAGCCGCCCTTGGCCTCCCAAAGGGTGAGGACGGTGTCGACTCGCATCTGCCTGGTGCCATTGAAATGCTCGTGGCGAACAGGAAACTGCCACTTGCGCGTGTAGCGTTGATTGCCAGTGAAGCCGGGTCCTTCAAACGGTGCGGTTGCGATGTCGGCGTAGTCAGTGGCAACTGGGTCCTGCATGTGGTTCACTACGGTTCCTCCGGGAATGGCGTTCAAAGGCGCTCGCAGATGGCGATCGTCCGATCGTCGTCGTAGGCGCCGATTCGTTGAGCACGTGCGTCGAGTCCGATGCACAGGCTCTCCAGGCTCGCAAGTCGGTGTCGCCGGTCCTTGGCGTGGGCCTGGAGTCCGTCGAGCAGGTCGCCGCGGCCCACTTCCGGCAGGCCACCGTCACTCGCAACCAGCAACAAGTCGCCAACGTCCAGCCGGACCTCAGCCACTTCCATCAGCAATGCGCCTGAACGCATCTGCCCGAGTGCGGAACGCATGACCCGAGGGTCCCGACCGGGCTCAGGCGGATTCAGTTCGATCAGGCGCGGCTTACGGAACAAGCGCCCGGGCTTGAAAGCGAACACCCTCGTATCGCCGACCGATGCCGCCTGCACGTGGCCGGAGGAGTTCAGCACCACGATGCTTTGGGCCACACCGCAGGCACTTCCAGGGTGAGCTTCAAGCCAGGCGCGCAGCTCGTTGTGCAAGGCGCGCAGCAGCGGCATGGGCAGCGGCAGCAAGCCGCGGGCGCTGTAGCTGCGCACGGTGTCCTGCAGCCGCTGCATCACCACCTGGGTGGCATCTTCCGGGGCAACGCCGCGCGCGTTGGTGGTGGCGTCGCTCACCGCCAGCAATGCCCCACCGCGTGGCAACGTAGCCAGGTCCACGCCGTCCTGTAGGGGGTGTCGCCTGGAGGCCACGCTGCGCAGGACGATGTCGTAGGTGGGGCGCGGCCCGTCGCGCAGGACCAACGATTCGGCTGTGGGCCACGATGCGGTTCGGGGCGACACCGCAGGCGGCAGGCAGACAAAGCTCGGTGCGTAGGGAACCGGCGCAGTCACAGGCTCGGGCAGGTCGGCCAACAGGCTGGATGGGGTGCTGACGATCATGTCTTCTGCTCCTGCTAGCCGATCAGATCGATTAGGAGCGAGCCGCCCACGCGAATGCTTGCCGGAACGGACAACCGCATGCCGGCGCCAAGGAGTCGGCCCTGCGCGTCCGAGAACCGGCCCGGCTCACCGGCCGCAAGCACTTCGACCGTCGATTTCTCGACGCGCAGACGCAGCGCGTTGCGCTGCTGCCCCGACACCTGCCGTAACGCGCCCACCTGCTGCAGGAGGATAAACAAGGGGCTGCCGGGCACGCGCTGAAACGTCAGCGTCCCGTCTGGCCCAGTGGGCAGGTGTCCGGTCACCGTCTTACCGTCTTTGGTCAAGCGGACAGGCACATCGCCACTAGGCGGCAGGGTGCTGATGCCGTCGTCGTACTGAGGTGGCTCGGTTGCAGGTTCAGCCGCGTTCGGTGCAAACGCCAGGGCAATATCGACCTTGTGCGTGTCGAAGTGGAGCAGCAGGTCCGGCCCGATCGAATCCACCAGGTAAGCGGCCGTGGCCGCCACGTTGGGCGCACAAAGAGGCGGCCGGAGCTCTTGAAGCTGGCGCTTGAACGTCGGCAAGTAGGCCTGCAATGGCGCGGCCCAATTTCGATGTACGTGACGAACCTCGACATTGGAGATGTGGTGTCCAATCGGCGCCGGCTGCTCGCGCACGGCACGGCGGAAAGCCGCAACCACAGCGTCCTTCACGTCGCGCGTGCTGACCACGGGTTCGGGGCTGAGCCGATGGCCGGTCAGCTGCTCGACCAGCGCCGCCAACCAGAGCGGCATCCACGTCGCCTGTGAAGGGCCTTCAGGCTTGGCAATCGGCTCCTCGCGAACTCGGACGACATAGGGCACCTCGGAGGTGGCTGTCGGAGCAGGGCTACCGACACTTACACGCCACTCGCTCGGCAGCCTCTTCTGCAATGCCGATGCGACGCGGAGTGCGGCGTCGCGTTGATCGGGCGGCACACAGAGCTTGCACGTGCGTCGAATGCCATCGGTGCGAAAGAACTGGGGTAGCCGCGGCCGCGGTGCCTGTTCCTTCACGAAGTCGCGGACCGCTGCTTCGAGCGACTTGCCGGCGTACTCCGCCTCGTCGGGGAATGTGAATTCGAGCATCTGCTTCTCTCCTGGTGGCTGGCGTGGTTCGATCCGGAAGGGAGTGTGGGGCGACGCTGCACGCTGGCGTTTAGGCGCTGCCCCGCTCAGGCTAGGGTTCCCGTTGCGCAATCAAGTGGCGCCGCGCCAGCAAGGCCAACTCGGCAGCCGGATTGCTCTCATCCAGCTTGCCGGTGGCGGGATCGCGCGTCCGGAACGCGTGCGCGGCCACGATGAACCACTGGCCGCGCACCTCGAATCTCAGCACGACCAGCTTTGCCGGAAAGCGCTCACCCTTCTTCACAAGGTCCGACCCTTGTTCGCTGGAAAAGTCGCCGGTGCCCGTCTTGCCCTGGATGCCAAGGCCCGCAACCGGGCAGTGGCCCTCGACCCGTCGGCACGCAGAATGGGCGGTGCCGCCAAGCGCCGTCACGCCAGTGAGCAGGTCGAGCACGATGCGCGATGTCGCTGCCTCACCAACCCACTGCTGGTTCTCGATTTCCAGGGGGTCGTCGAGGTCTCGCACCAAATGAATGCCGGGCACGCGGCTCTGGCCGCGGCTCGATGCGCCCAGGGCGCGCATCGTTCGGGCGTGTGCAAACAAGCTTGCCGAATGGCCACCACCACCAATCGCGATCGAGGCCAGGTCACGGCTGCGCTGCAGTTTTGCGTAGCTGCTGGGAGCGAGCTTGGGGCGCATCGTCGTCGGCCGGCGCGTTGCGTCCTCCATCGCCCTGAACTCTTCGGGCGACAGAAGGGCTCCGGTGGGCAAAGTCGCCGGTGTCGGCTGCAATGACCACCCAGCGAACTCCTCGCGCCGAACGAGCACCCTGGCGGGCCAGAGGATGTCGATGGGTTGTGCATAGTCAAGGAACACGTTTCGGTAACCATCGGCGCATCGGAGCGCAAGCTCCTTGAACCAGTCGTTGTCGCTCGAAGCTGCGTACTTGGCACGTACAACTTCAGCCGACGCCCCAAACCGCTCCGTTCTTGCGCAGCCCGCGGCAAGTTCCACCTTGCCCGTTGAGCCCGGGGGCAAGGACAAAAGCGCCGGATGCCGAGCGAGGCCGATGCCGAGGCCGGACAGGTCAGCACCCGGGGCCGCATCCTGGTAGCGCTGGCGGGTAATGCGAAGCCCGATCAACTCGCCGTGGCGCGCGTCTGGGAACTGCGGGCAGACATCTTCATCGCCTGCGAAGATGCGACGCCCCTGCTTTCCAGAAGGATCAACCTTTCGGCGTAGGTTGTGCGCAACGCAATCGGCCAGGGCGCCACTCATCGCGAGAATCTGGCCAGAGTCTTCATGCACGACCACCACGGCCGCCATACCCGCGCGCGGGCCTCTGGCTGGGTCACGAAGCCGCGCGTCGGCGTTGCGCAAGGTCTCGGGCAAGCCAGCGCAGTCAGTCAAAACGCCGGTGAAGCACAGCGAGTCGCGCTGCAACAGTGCCTGAAGCCGCTCATCGAGCGTGAGCAGAAGGCGCCGTCCTGCCCCCAAGCGCGCACTATCCGCTGTGGCCCGCACGAAGTCCGTCATTCCCCGGCGCAGTGCGGGCTCCAGCGCGTCGGCAAGCTGTTTCGATGCAACAACGTCTCGCAACAAGCGCGTCGACCCAGCCGTCAATTCCCGTGCGTTCAACTGTTCATCGGGCTCGAGCAGAACTCGTCGCCCTGCTGAGTCGACCACACCGCCGACGGCACCGCGAAACGGGTTCAGCGTCACCACAGATCCCCCACTTCGCGGTGCTTGGTGTGTGTCGGACATCGGTGCCTGCAGACGCTGTGCGCTAAGTCCAAGCACGCACAGCGCGACAGCGGTGAAAGTCAGTGCCAGCCAGCCGCTACGGCGCTGCAGATAGTTGTTGCTCATCGATGCCTCCTATGTGTCTTCATCCCTCAGTGCCCGTGCTCGCATTCGAACTCGCCACACGGGGCTGACTGGCCAGTGCGAGGCCAAAGTACAGGCCGGCGGCCAGCCCGGCGGCGTTGCCGAAGGCCAGCATGGGTGCGGGTTGCCCGGTGAGCGGTACGCCGCTCAACGCGCCGCCCAACGTGATGAAGGTCCGCAACGCGACGGCGATCAAGCCGAACCCCGCCACGCCCGCCAGCAAGTGCTGGGAGGGCGTCCGACCCGCTACCTGAAGAGCGCGCAGTGCGCGCACCCCCAGCAGGAGCATCACCAAGCCATACAGCCAAAGCCCAGCCAGCCCGGGCCAGCCGAACGCCGCGACCATTGGTGAGGCGACGTAGTCCATCGGCAGCTGGAGAACGAGACGATCAGCGTCGCGCGTCGTCGCGCGCCCCTCAACGTGCAGATCGACAAGGCCGATGCCATGCCAGCGCTCCTGCACGCCCGCACGAGCAAGCCAGAGACTGCGCGCAACATCGCTGCGCTGGCTCACCAGCACATTGCACGCCGCGTGAAAGCGCTCGCGCCCGGGCAACTTGTCGATCCAATACGCGGCGCATCGGCCCGCAGCGGCCTGATCTTCGGCGCTGGTAGCGACTTGCTCGGGTTTCGGTCGCAGGTCTTTTAGTTGACCAGCCCACCAGAAGGCGACGCCGGCGGCTAGCACGACGCAAGCAATCGCCCAGCGAGCGCGACCAAACAGCACGAGCCAGGCCGCCATCAACCCGGCGGTCAACACCAGCGTACCCAGATCGCTGTGAATCAGGCACAGCAGCGCCACGACGAAGCCCGTGCCAATGACGAGCGATGAGCCGAAGCTCGTCGGCGCATCGGTGACGGCGATGGTGAGCGCGTTCCGAGCAGCGAAGACGCCAAGCGACACCAGAGCAAGACCGAGCCACAACTCGGACCGAATGCTGTCGAGCTTCGACGCCAACGGTACGACGGCCGCCGCGGCCGCGATCATCACGACGCCCGCAACGACGCCACGCCGATCGCGGAACGAAAGCAGCAACGGGCCGCCCATGCTGTCCCATCGCGCGAACACCATGAGCGCGACTCCTGCGAGCGCCGCAACCATAGGCCACCACATCAGGCCGCCGGCGCTGTCGAGGTGGCGAACGGCGATCGATCGCAGTGGCAGCGCGCCCAGCGAAAGGGCCGTCATCAACAGAACGCCCGCGAAGAGCATGGGCGCCACAGGCACGAGCCAGTGTGTCGGGCGACGTAACAGCGCCAGCGCAGCCCACAGCGTGAGCACGCCGACAGCCGCGACGGTAAGCCCACCACCGAGGCGGGCAGGCGCATCTGGCGCCTGAGCTGCCTTACGTTGGATTTCGGCAAGTGCACGTACGACCCCGGCCCGGTCGGCGACGACGCGCACGCCCTGGCCAGTTTGTGTTGTTCGACGACCGGCCAGGCGCTGATCGATCTCGCTGCGGGAAGGCGCGCTGTCCAGCCAAGCGCGCTGCGCGTGACTCGCGCGCTCGATTGGCTGCAGGATGCGATCGACCACCTGCTCCACCAGCGCGGGGTCAAGCGCGTGTCTATGCGTGGGGAGCGGGAACGGTGCCCCG
Organism: Burkholderiaceae bacterium; assembly: GCA_040081145.1. GTDB lineage: Bacteria > Pseudomonadota > Gammaproteobacteria > Burkholderiales > Burkholderiaceae_C > JAEMQF01. The sequence goes on along the minus strand of JBEBHW010000121.1, from coordinate 913 downwards.
ACGGACTCGAGCCGGGCAAACAGGGTGTGCGCGCTGTAGGTTGACCGGGCTGCTTCTGCGCGGCCCGTCCACTGGCTAATAGGCACCGATCGCGCCCGCGCGATGCGCAGATCAAGATCGTCGAGTTGCGCTCGCAGCGCACCAGCTGCTGAGGACCGGCGCCCGGCGGGATCGGGCATTTCGCGCGCCGCAACGTCTTGGCCGAGTTCCTTGTCGACCTCGAAGGCCACCCAGCCATACGGCCAATGGCGTGCTGCATAGTCGGCCTCGAGATGCCCCATCATGGCGATGCCCGTGAGCAGCATGAGCACGGAAGTCAGAGCCCGCACGGTCGCGCTCATTGAAGCGTAACCCCTTGCGAAGCGCCCGTCTGACCACGGTTGGCTCGGCGCAGGCAAGCGTCCAAAACTGCCAGCAACATGACAATCAGCTCGGTCAAGAGCAGCCAGCTCGTCGGAAGGTCAAGATCGCCGGTGACCGAAGCCAGGTGCTGACGCGGGCTTTTGAACGCTTGGACGAAGTAGGCGCGCAGACCCAAAGCCTTTGCGGTTACGACGGGGATGTCGTCGGCGGCAGGCTCGGATGTCCAGGCCAGTGGCGCAAGCCTCTTGATGCTGAAGCTGTACGCGTATGCAGCCTCGGCCTGCGCCGCGACGGTGCGGATCTCGAGCGTTGATCGCGTGCGCAGTGCCGTGGTGCACTCTGACGCGGTGGCATTGGCATTCACACCCCAGTCCGTAACCATGCGGTAGATCCGTGCCCGCGCCTTGTCGGCCGCCGCTTCCGAGGTGGCCGACGCAGCGTCTAGGCGCATGCGCAACTCGGCGAGTCGACCACAGGCAAGCATGGCGTTCGCGGCACGCGCGCCCTGCACTGCAACCTCGAACCGAGCACTCGAGCCCGCCTGCGAGCC
>JBEBHW010000120.1:0-8512 GCA_040081145.1 Burkholderiaceae bacterium | reverse complement strand
CTGCGGATGTGTGCAGCGAGTTCAAGCCCGTTCATCCCCGGCATGCTGAAGTCGAGCACGGCAAGGTCGAATCCTTCGCCATGGCGGATGCGGTCCAGCGCCTCGAGCGCCGAGGGCAGCGTCGAAGGCAGCATGCCCCAGCGCAGCGCCAGGCGCGTCAGGATGCGCCGGTTCGTCTGGTTGTCGTCGACGACGAGCAAACGTTTACCCACGAGCAGCGGTGCGTTGCGCTGGAGGAAGTCGGCGGGAGCCGCCGTGGCAGCCACGTTGACCTGAACATCGGCGCTGAACACCGAGCCTTTCCCGACCTCGCTTTGCACCGAAACGCCGCCACCCATCAGCTCGGCGAGGCGCTTGCTGATCGCCAGGCCCAGCCCCGTGCCGCCGTATTTGCGCGTTGTCGATGCGTCGACCTGCGTGAACGACTGGAACAGGAGCGGCAGGTGATCCGCGGGAATGCCGATGCCGGTGTCGTGCACGGCGAAACGGATCCGATGCAGTTGGCCTTGCAGCGGCACGCTGTCGACGGCGACAAAGACTTCGCCCTGGTGCGTGAACTTGACGGCGTTGGACAGCAGATTCACGAGGATTTGCCGAATCCGCGCCGAATCGCCGACCAGCGCCTCGGGCGTTCCGTCTTCGATCAGGTACGCCAGATTCAAGTGCTTTTCGAGCGCACGCTGCGCCACCAGGTCCAGCGAGTCCTCGATGCAGCGGCGCAGGTCGAACGCCTCTTGCTCGATCTCGACCTTGCCCGCCTCGGTCTTCGAGAAATCGAGGATGTCGTTGATGATTTCGAGCAGCGCCTCGCCGCTCGCGCGGATCGTGCCCGCGAACTCGCGCTGCTCGTGCGACATCGGCGTGTCCAGCAACAACGTCGTCATGCCGATCACGGCGTTCAGGGGCGTGCGGATCTCGTGGCTCATGTTCGCCAGGAACAGGTCTTTGGCGCGTGCCGCCTGGCGCGATTCCGTCACGTCGCGCAGGATCGCGGCGAAGTAGTTGCGGCCGTCGAGCTGCACATGCGAAATCGACGCTTCGGCGTCGAACAGCGTCGCGTCGGCGCGCCGCCCCTGGATTTCGTTGCGCTGCGCCATGCGTCGCGATGGCATTGCGGAGCGCGCGAACTCGTGCATGTGATCCGCGTGCGCGGCGCGCGCGCTTTCGGGCAGCAGCGTAGACAACGGCTCGCCGAGCACCTGGGCCGCGGCGTAGCCGAAGATGTGCTCGGCGCCTTCATTGAACAGCACCACCTTGTGCTGCGCGTCGACGACGATCACCGCGTCGTCGGCAATCGCGAGCAGGCGCGCGAGCAAGGCGCCGAGGTTGGCGGGCGCGAGCTCCTGCAGCAGCGAGCGCGTCATCGGCGCGACGCGCGGTCGGAGCGCGGCTTGATCTTCGCCACGCCGCCGAAGCTGCCGACCCACAGCGTGCCGTCGGGCGCAGTGGCCATCGCGAACACGGCGTTGCCGAACAGGCCGTCGCGCGTGGTGAGCACCTCGAACTTGCCGCCGCTGAACTTCGCCAGGCCGTTGTTCGTGCCGACCCAGAGTTGGCGTTTCGCGTCGATGTGCAACATGAACACGTGATTCCCCGGCAAGCCCTCGCTCACCGTGTACTGGGTCCAGCGTTTGCCGTCGAAGCGCGACAGGCCAGCGCCCCAGGTGCCGGCCCAGACGACGCCTTGCGCGTCCACCGCGAGCGAGATCACGTAGTTCGGGTTGTAGGCGACGTCGACTTTCGCCAGGCCCATCTCCTGCTTTTGCTGCGCGTGGTGCTGCGACACCTGCGCCGGGTCGCTCTTGAATTGAATCTGGTCCTTGACGCGCTCGTATTTCGCGCCCAGGCCGTCGGCGTGGTTCCAATGTTGCCAGCGGCCCTGCTTGAAGTGCGCCAGGCCGCCCTCGGTGGCGAGCCACATCTCGCCGTCGCGCCCTTCGGCGAGGCCGTAGACCCAATCGTTGGGCAGGCCGCCTTGGGTGTTCTGTACCGTGTGCAGCTCCCACTTCGAGCGATCCCGCAGAGCGCCGCCGCGCACCCGGTTCACGCCCGACCAGGTGGCAATCCAGACGTCGCCGTTCTTCGCCTTCAGCACGTCGTAGACGAAAGCGTCGCCCAGGCCCTCGGGGATGTTGAATTGCTCCCACTGTTCGGTCGCCGGGTCGAGCAGTGCCATGCCGCCGCCGTAGGTGCCGAGCACGATGCGGCCGTCGAGCTTGCCGACGTGGAACACGCCGTTCGACAACAGGCCTGACTTGACGTCGAAGAGTTTGTAGTCGTCGCTGCGCGTGTCATAGCGCACCGCCCCGCCCGAGGTGCCGACCCAGACCGTGTCGGCGTCGACGAAGAGGCGCTTCACGTTCTTGTTGCCGACGCGAAAGTGGGCGAAGCGTGGCACCGCGCTGGAGGCTGCCGCATCGGCGCGTTGCGCTGCAGGCGCAGACGCGGACGTGTGCACTTGGTCGGCTGCGCCTTGTGCCCTGGCGATGCTGCCCGCCAGGGCCGCGAAGGCCACGAGCGCAGCAACCGCAGCGGTGCGCGCCGTCCCGGCCTGAACCCTGCGTGCGTCGGTCAATGCCATCTCCACCCTCTCCAGTTCCGAAGTCATGGGCTAAGGCGCAATGCGCACGACGCCCTTGCGCGTGCCGACCCAGACGTCGCCGTCGGGCGCGATCGCAATCGCATACACATGGCGATCGAGCAGCCCGTCGGCGACGCGCAGCGTGACCCAATGGCTGCCGTCGTAGCGCGACACGCCGTTGTCCGTGCCGAACCAGAGCGCGCCACCGCTCTCCTGCGCGATGCTGTAGACGATGTTCCCGGCCAAGCCGTCAGTCACGGTGAAATTGCGCCACGCCTTGCCGTCAAAACGCGCGACACCGCCGCCCCAGGTGCCGGCCCAGACCGACCCGTCGCGCGCCGCGAGGATGGTGAACACATAACTCGGGTTGTAAGTGGACGCACCCTCGGCCGCCACCGACAGATCGTGGCGCGACCGCGTACCCAGGCCCGTGTTCGCGCTGAACGGCAGGTTCTCGGTATTCGGTGCGCCCAGGCCGTCGCGGTGCGTCCAGGAGACCCATTGTTTGCCGTCGAACCTCGACACGCCGCCTTCCGTGCCGAACCAGACACGGTTCGCGCCGTCCACCGTGATCCCGTAGACCCACTCGTTGACCAGTTGCTTCACGTAGGTCGTGAACTTGCCGCTCTTCGCACTCACCTTGTTCACGCCGGCCCAGGTGCCGATCCACAAGTCGCCGTTCTTCTGTTCGGCGAATGAATAGACCCAGTAGTCGGCCAGGCCGTGCATCGGAAAGAAGGTCTTCCACTGGCCGTCTTTGTAGCGCGACACGCCGCCGGCGTTCGTGCCGAACCACTTCTGGCCCTTGCGGTCCAGGCCGACGGCAAAGACGTATTCATTGGCCAGCCCGTCTTTGCGCGTGAACGTGTTGCGCAACTTGCCGTCGGCAAGGTCCACCTCGTGAACGCCCGCCGACGTGCCGACCCACAGCGCGCCGCGTGCCGGCTCGACGGTGAGGGCGCGCACATACACCGCCGGACCGACGTCGAAGACGTCTTTGATGCGCGGCAGCGCCTGCCCGAGCGCGAGCATCGGGGCGGCGAGCGTCAGCGCGACCAGGCGAATGCGGAAGCTGCCTGGCATGCTCATCGCAGCGTGCGCAAGTGGGCGACGACGTCGAGGATTTCCCGGTCGCGCAACTGCCCCTGATACGCCGGCATCGCGCCCTTGCCGGAGCGGATCGCGCTCAGCAACACGAGATCCGGTTTGAGCAGCGTGGTCGGGCGCGAGAAGTCGGGTGCCGAGGGCATCACCGGCCGGCCATCGCCGCCGTGGCAGCCGGCGCAATGTTGCCGGTAGAGCGTGGCGCCGTTGCCCACGTCGGCGGCCGGTGCGGGCAGCGCCGAATTCAGTGCCACGATGAACGCGGCGCCGCGCGCCAACGCCACGTTCACGGCCCACCCTCGGCCTGGAACTCTTCGAGCTTGCGGTACAGGCTGGACAGGCCGATTCCCAGGCGCTGCGCGGCCACACGCCGGTCGCCCGCGGCGTCGTCGATGGCGCGGTGGATCAGCGCCAGCTCAAAACGCCGCACGCGTTCGCGAAGGTTGCCCTCGGCGCCTCCCGATCCCGGCGGCGTGGCAGCGGCGGCGTTGCCGCGCGACACTTCGGAGGGCAAGTCGGCAATGCGGATGCGCCCGCCGTCGGCGAGGATGGCGGCGCGGTGCAGCACGTTCTCCAACTGGCGGATGTTGCCCGGCCAGTCAAAGGCGAGCAGCAGGTCTTCGGCGTCGGGCTCGATGCTGAGCGGCGGATCCGAGCCCGACGCGCCGCGCTGCGCCACGAGATGGCGCAGCAGCGCAGGGATGTCGGCGCGCCGCTCACGCAGCGGCGGCATGACGATCTGGAACACCGACAGGCGGAAGAACAGGTCTTCGCGGAAACTCCCTTGCGCCACAAAAGCCGGCAAGTCGCGGTTTGTCGCGGCAATGATGCGCACGTCGACCTTGCGGCTTTGTTCGGCGCCGAGCGGGCGCACTTCCTTGGCTTCGATGACGTGCAGCAATTTGGTCTGCATGCCCAGCGGAAGTTCGCCGATCTCGTCGAGGAAGATCGTGCCGCGATCGGCCTGCACGAACAGGCCCTTGCGCACCCGGTCGGCGCTCGTGAAGGCGCCCTTGGTGTGGCCGAAGAGTTCGCTCTCGATCAGGTTTTCGGGGATCGCGCCGCAGTTGACGGTCACGAACGGCGCGTCGCGCCGCGCCGAGAGTTCGTGGATGCGCCGCGCCGTGACGCCTTTGCCGGTGCCCGACTCGCCGCCGATGAGCACCGTGCTGTCGGTGGGTGCGACACGGCCGATGAGGCGCTCGGTCTCCTGCATCGCCGGCGACACGAACTGAAACGCGCCTTGCCCCTCGCCGCGCACCATGCTGCGCAGCGCGCGGTTGTCTTCGCGCAAGTCGCGCAGTGCGTCGATCTGCTGGAGCCGGTGCAGGATTTCTTCGTTGCGCACCGGCTTGGTGATGTAGTCCCAGGCGCCAGCCTTGATCGCGTCGATCGCAGAGTCGACCGACGCGAACGCCGTCACCATGATGAACGTCGCCGCATGGCCGCGCGCGCGCGCCGCTTTGAGCAGTTCGATGCCGTCCATCACCGGCATGAAGACGTCGCTGAGCACGACATCGAAGGGCGATTTTTCGAGTTTGCTCAAAGCTTCGGCAGCCGAGCCGGCGGCTTCGACCGGATAACCCGCCTTCGCGATGGCGCTTGCGAGAACCTGCCTGACGGCTGGCTCGTCGTCGACGACCAGCACGTTCAGTTCGGGCATCGCGCTCATCCTTGGTTCGCGCCACCGGGGTCGATGGGCCAGGTCAATTGAAACCGCAGCAACGGCCCTGCGTCTTGACTTAGCTCAAGCCGGCCGCGCAGCGGTTCGATCATCGCACGGCTCAGCAGCACGCTGCGTGCGGCACGCAAGTCCGACGGGTCGATGCGCGCCGGGAACTCGAGCTGCGTGCGAACCGCGCCGGCATCCAGGCGCGTCGACACCCGCACCGTGTGCGGCGCATCCGGCAACATCGCCTCGCAGCCGAGCGTCATCAACTGCATCAGCACCTGCTGCAGTGTGGCGCCGGGCACGCGCAGTGCGGGAATGTCGGCGCCGAGGTCGAACTCGAATTCGACGTGCCGGTAGCGCTTGTCGTAGCCGAGCCATTGCGCGACGCGGCGCAGCATGGCGTTGACGTCGACCCAGTCGAACTCGGTGGGCTGCGACGCCGCCACGTCGGCCAGGTTGCGCGCAGCGTGCGTCGCGCGCCGGGTCTGCGCCAGGATCAACTGGGCCGCCTCGGCGATGCGCTGTGCCGGCACGTCGCCCCGCTGCGAGGCCAAGTCCTCTGCGACACCGGCAATCACCGCGAGCGGGTTGTTGACTTCGTGGGCAACCCCGGCGGCGAGCGCCGCAACCGCGAGCATCTTGTCCTGGTGCGCGCGCCGGTGTTCGTCGAGCTCGATGCGGTTTTCGCGTTCGTCCAGGTCGGTCGCCATGCGGTTCACCGCGTGCATGAGGTGGCCGACTTCGTCAGCGCGCGCCACCGGCAGCAGAGTGCCGCGCTGGCCGCGCACGATGCGCCGCGCATGCGCCTCCAGGTTGCCGATGTCGCGCGTGAGGCGCGCAAAAAACCAGGCCGCGAGCGCGCCGAACCCGGTGATTCCGGCGAGCGAGAGCAACAACGACTTCTTCGTAATCGAGTCGTAGTGGCGCTGGTAGTCGCGGGTCAATTCGTCGCGGCGCTCGCCGAGGCGGCCGCGCCGTGCCTCGAGGTCCTGCGCCGCGGCGGTCAGCGCCTGACTCAACTCGACCCACGCGGTGCGCAGCGGCGCCGCCTGGATGCCGACGTGACTGTTGGCAATGTCGCGCCACAACGCCGCGTAGCCGGAATCGAACGCGTCGAGCTCGGCAAACGCTTTCGCGCAGACCAGCATGTACTGCGCGATCTCCGCCGGCATCGAAGGCTCTATCGTCGCGGCTTGGCTCACCAGGCTCACGTCGAGCACGGCACCGTTCACCGTCGCTTCGGCCAGGGCCAGCGCCTTCTCGTGGCGCGAAAGACGCTGCAGCGTCTGCACGCTGTCGTCGAGCTTCGCGCGTTCCAGCGAGACATAAGCCGCCGAGGCGAGCACATACGCGAACAGGGCGAGTGTCGCGAACCAGCCCTTGGCGCGCAGCGACTCGCGCGCCCGCAGCGGCGTCAGGTCGCCAGACTCGGGGCGGCCGTTCATCGCGCGGGCTCTTGGAATGCCTGTACGCTCACGGCGCGCCATTTCCCCTGGTCGGCGCAACCTCAGGTACAGCACTTGCAGCAAGCCGCCTGCCCATCGTGCGGAGCCACCCCATGTCCCTATGCAGAGTCATCACCGCCCTTGTTCTGTCCATTTCCCTGTGGCCCGCCTGGGCCGATGCGCTGCAAGACGGTGTCGCCGCGATGCAGCGCAAGGACTATCCGGCCGCGTATCGCCTCCTCGAACCCTTGGCGCGCTCCGGAAATCCTGCCGCCCAATTGCACCTTGGCTTGCTCTATTACCACGGCCACGGCGTGCGCGAGAGCGATGTACTGGCCTTGCAGTGGTTCGAACGCGCCGCCCGCCAGGGCCTGGCCGAAGCCCAGTTCCACTTAGGCAATATGTATGCCTATGGCCTGGCGGATCCGGGAGCGGGTGCCGGCGCCAATGCGAATCGGCTCGCCGCGCAGTGGATCTTCGAGGCCGCGCGCCAGGGTCACGCGCAGGCGCAGTACAGCCTGGGAATCATGTTCCTCACCGGTACCGGCGTCGTGCAGGACGAGGCCGAAGCGAAACGCTGGATCGGCCGCGCCGCGGCGCAGGGCCACGCCGATGCCGCGGCCTACTTGAAAGGCAATGCGCCGTAAGTCCGCGACAACCGCCGGGCTGAATCGGTTGTAGGGGCGCGGCGCGCGAGCCTCCGCCGGCCCCATGAACGGGAATCGATTCCCGAAAACGAGAGCGCGACTCGCGCTTGATACCCGGAGGCGACCCGACGTCACCGGTATGCGCTCGATCCTGGCTGCCGCCCGGATCGGCGTGACCTGTGCAGCCACACTGCGGCTGCGTGCACGGGTGCGCCAGAGCCAGAAGGGGATGCGACCGGTTGTCGCATGTGACGAAATGTCACTTTCGCAACAGGCGCGTGTTTCGTAATCTCGACTTGCACGATCACGAAAACATCGCCGGAGGTTGCCATGGCCCATTCATCGATTCACAGCGCGCTCACCCGAGTGGCGGCGCTGGTCACGTTCGTTCTTTATCTCGCCCTCGGGGCGGGCGCGGTGCAGGCGCAAGGGCAGGGTCTTGCCGCCGTGGGCCCGAATGGCGCGCACGGTTTCCCACTGTTCTTCCAGGACCGGCAAGGCCTTGCGCTCGAGCCTTGTCTGGTGCAGCCAACCACCGCGACGCCAGTCCCCGACCCGTGTTTTCTTGCCGGCAGCTTGCCACTGGGTGACGCATCACCGATTGTGTTCCCCAGCAACTTCCCGGATGAGTTCTTCTGGATGCGCGCCACCGCCGACATGGGCGGCGTCGGCGGCAACACCAACAATCGCGCGGTCTTGGTCCTGGCCCTCGAAGGTGCGTTTGCCGGAGCCCTCGCCGACGGCCAGCAAATCGTCTTCGCGCGTTTTCGCCTGCGCGTCGACGGTCTCGTCGCCGGCCAGACGTACAAGGTGATCTATCCCTACGGCGAGCAGAGCTTCCAGGCCGTGTCGACAACCGACGGCCGGCGCATGATCAACGTCACCGACGACCAGGGCTGCCTGGCCGTCCCCTGTGGCACTTTCGATGGCGTGCTGACGTCCACCAACGTCGGGCCGTTCCTACAATGGGACCCCAGCGTGGCTCCCTCGGCGCCTGAGGGCTTCATCGGGGATCCGGCCGTCACGCACGCGATCACCGGAAGCACCTTCCCGGACCACAACA
>JBEBHW010000818.1:0-1844 GCA_040081145.1 Burkholderiaceae bacterium | reverse complement strand
CGCGCAGGCGCTGCAGGGGCATCTGGCGGATCCGCAGTCGCGCTTCGAGCGCCAGCTGCGTCTGCTGCACCAAGACGGCAGCGTGCGCCATGTGCTGTCGCGCGCCGTCGCGATGCGCCACGCCGACGGCACGCCCTACCGCGTGCTCGGGCTGGACACCGATGTGACCCAGGTGCGGCGCGTGCAGACCGTGCTGGAGGCGGTCGCCGAAGGCACCGCCGGGGCGTTTGGCACCGACTTCTTCGCCGCCTTGGTGCGCCATTTCGCGCGTGCCGTGGAGGTGGACTGCGCGTTCATCACGGAATGCGCCGACCAGCCGACGACGCGCTTGCGCACCCTCGCCTTCTGGTCGCGCGACGCGGGCCTGCGCGAAAACTTCGAATACGCGTTGGCGGGCACGCCGTGCGACGCCGTGGTCAATGAAGCGCGCGAATGTTTCATCCCGCACGGTGTGGGCAGCCAGTTCCCGAGGGAAAAGGGATTCGAGGCCTACCTGGGCTTGCCCCTTTTCGCCAGCGACGGCCGGGTGCTGGGTCACTTGGCATTTCTGAGCGCCAAGCCTCGCGGCGAGGAGCTCTTGCTCGGTTCCGTGTACCGCATTTTCCTGGCGCGCGCCGCAGCGGAAATCGAACGCCTCCAGGCGTTGGGGCAACTTGCGGCGCTTCGACTGCGTGTCGAGGGGCAGGCGCCGTGACCGGTTGTCGACTCCACGACGGTGGGTCGGCGCCTCCTCGCGATCGAAGCGCAACTCGGCGCGCGCCTGTTCGATGCCCGGGGCTGAACGCCCGCCGCTCGCGAGTGCGCGGGGAGTCGTTCGGCGCCGGCTCTTGAGTAGATCCGGCTCTGCCGGGCTACTCAACCCCCCTCGGGGGGCGGACGACGTAGTCGTCGGCCTGGGGGCGCTCTCAAGGAAATGTGGCTCTGCCACTTTCCTTGATCCCCACGGGGGACGGCCGGCCCTGGCTGGCCTTGGGGCACTCAGAGGCGCGCCTCGTTCCAACATTGCAAAATGCGTTGGCGCATCGCCTCGTCAGGCATCGGACCCTTGCCGGCCAGCGCGTTGTCAGCCATGTGCGCCGCCTGGCCCGTACCGGGAATCGCGCACGTCACGGCCGGGTGACCGATGACGTACTTGAGGAGCAACTGCGCCCAACTCGTGCATTCGAGTTCCGCGGCAAAAGGCGGCAGCGCCGCGCGCTGGACCGAGCGCAGTAGCGCGCCGCTGCCCAGCGGCAGATTCACGAGCACCGCGACACCGCGCTCGGCGGCAAGCGGCAGCAGGCGCTGCTCGGCGGCGCGGTCGGCGACGGAGTAGTTGAGCTGGACAAAGTCAAGCGCTTCGGCGCGCAGCACAGCTTCCAACTCGGTGTAGGCGCTGGACGTGTAGTGCGTGACGCCGAGGTAGCGGATTCGACCGGCGTCTTTCCAGGCACGCAGCGTGGCGAGGTGGATCTTCCAGTCGAGCAGGTTGTGCACCTGCATCAAGTCGATGCGCTGCGTCTGCAGCAGGTTCATGGACTGCTGCATCTGCGCGATGCCGGCGTCGCGGCCGCGCCTCCAGACCTTGTTGGCGATGAAAGCGCGCGGGCGCGCCGGCGCCGCACCCAGCAGCGAGCCCGTTGTCGCTTCGGCCTGGCCATACATCGGCGAACTGTCGATCACGCTACCGCCTGCGCTGAACAGGGCGTCGAGCACGCCGGGCAATTGCGCGTACCTACGGTTGCCCGCTGCCACGTCGAAACCGACGTAAGTGCCCAGGCCGATCACGGGCAGCGCTTCGGCGCTGCTGGGGATGGGGCGGGTGTGCATTCGCGCTCGGTCCTTCAGCGATAGAACGCTTCGAC
>JBEBHW010000817.1:0-1844 GCA_040081145.1 Burkholderiaceae bacterium | reverse complement strand
TACATCGGATCGGCGAAGTAGGAGTAGGTGCACTCCTTCTTGTCGAGAATGACCTGGTCCATCTTGTCGTCGGCCTTGAAGACGACTTCGGTGCCGGTGCTGCCCACCAGACTCTTGAGCTTCATGCGCACTGTCGCCGAATTGCGGCCACCCCGGCTGTATTCGGTCTTGAGGACGACCATCGGGTCCTTGCCGTGCATGATGACGTTGCCGGCGCGAATTTCCTGAGCGAGTTTCATGGCGTGTTCCGAGTCTTGACGCAAAGCCCGCGATTTTAGCGCCTGCCGTTCGCGAAGCTGCTCACGTGGGTCATCAACTGGCTCGTCAAGTCGGCCTGCGCGCTCAGCGCGTCGCGCCAGCGGCGTTGGTGTTCTTGCCATTCGTCAAATTCGGGCAAGGCGATGAGCGCATTCGGCGCAGCGCTCTGCACGCCGGGCAGCCTGTTCCAGGCGGCCCACAGGGCGCGCACGTCGCGCGCCAGTGCAGCACTTGCGCCCGCGAGGTAAAGGTCGAGGAACGCGTGAAGTTTTGCGTGGTGCGCGCCGTCGCTTTGCACGTAGGGTTGCCAGACGAACGGTTGGCTCGCCCACTGCGCGCGCACCCATGAATCTTCGCCGCGAACGAAATTGATGTCGCAGCTCCAGAGCAGGTGGTCGAAGTCGCGATGGCTGAGCCAGGGCAGGGCGATGCCGCGCAAAGGCCCGCAGCGCAGCGTCGGCCCGAGCGACTCGCGCAACTGCTCGGTGGCGGCGCCGGGGGCGGCGAGCAGCAACGTGGGTTGGCGCGCCAGCGCGTCGAGCAACTCGGGCAGCCCGGCGCCGTCATAACAAAACAGGCTCACACAGCGCTCGCCGGACTGAGCGGATAGGCCTTGCGCGGCGCGCCAGGCTCGGGCGTCGAAGTCGCGCTGCCGGTCGCGCAAGTCAGGCTCGCGAATCAACCCGCCGGTGCCCGGCACGAAGCCCGGGTGGAAGAACCACTTGGTGAGCCCCTTGCCGGGGCCGCTCAATTGCGGCGAGCGCATCCCATGGTTCTGCGTGGCAAAGCGCTGCGCTGACAGGTATTCGAGGTTGATCCACAGCGGCGGGTGGGCGCGGCTTGCCATGCGCCGGACAAAGGCCTGCGGCGGATCGCAGCCGAAGGCTTCGATCACGACGTCGCCGCAATCGAATCCTGTTTCCGCCGACGCCCACGGCAGCACCTGTACGCCTGCGTGACCCTGAGGCGCCATCCAGTTCAGGGCGGACGGATCGTCGGTCCACAAACGAACCTCCTCGCCGCGCTCCGCGAGGTCACACGCCAGGCGCCAGCAGACACCGATGTCGCCGAAGTTGTCGATCACCCGGCAGAACAAGTCCCAGACACGCGCCATGGCTGCGATTATCTGGGCCGGCGCAGCGGGGCCGAGCGGCACAATCCGTTTCGATGAGCGACCTGCCCACGCCCGACCCCGCCGCAAGCATCGCGGTTGAGCCGCACATGCAGCAACTTCTGGCCGACGTCGCTGCGCTGCCGGGCCTGCCCGGCGTGTACCGCTATTTCGACGCGCAGGACAGCGTGCTCTATGTCGGCAAGGCGCGCGATTTGAAGAAGCGCGTGTCGAGCTACTTCCACAAAGACCATGGGGCCAGCCGCATCGGCCACATGGTGAGCCGCATCGTGCGCCTGGAGACGACCGTGGTGCGCTCCGAAGCCGAGGCGCTGCTGCTCGAGAACAACCTGATCAAGACGCTCGCGCCGCGCTACAACATCCTGTTTCGCGACGACAAGAGCTACCCCTATCTCAAGCTCACGGCGCATCGCTACCCGCGCATGGCGTATTACCGCGGCAGCGTCGACACCAG
>JBEBHW010000816.1:0-1849 GCA_040081145.1 Burkholderiaceae bacterium | reverse complement strand
TACATCGGCGTGTTCTCGGGCGGGCGGTTCAGGTCGACCACATAGCGCGAAAAGCGCGGAACGATCAGGCTCGCGCCGAGTTTCTTGACGAACGCGTAAAGCCGCTCGAGGTGCCAATCGGTGTCCTCCACGTCGGCAGCGCGTGGCACGAAGTGAGGCCGCAGATCTTGTGGAATCTCTGTTCCTGCGTGCGGCACGCTGACGAGCAGCGGCGTCGTGCCGCGATGCAGGGTGAAGGTGGCCGGTTCCCGCGTCACGCGCGCCTCCCGTCCAGCGCTGACCAGCCGAGCCACCAACCCGCAGCGCCGGTTGACACCGGCTCGAAGCGGCACGGCTCAGCGCCGAGATCCCAGACCAATGTCAAGGCGGGCAGCGCGATGGCTTCGTCTGCGTTGCAGCGCAGCGTTCCCGCGACGGTGGTGAACATGCCACGCTCGTCGAACGGCTCGTCCCACGCCTGACCTGCCTGCACGCGCGACATTCGCGCCTGACCCTTGCGCACCATCAGGTTCAAATCTCGCGTCGGCCCGTCGAGCAGCGAACATTCGGGCGCTGCAGCGCCATCGAACTCGAACGCAGAGGAGTCTGCGGTGACTTTGCGCACCTCCTGGCCAAAGCGAAGCGCCACACCGGCGCCGGCGATCACGCCGAACCAGCGCTGCACGCCCGGAAACGCCGAAAACGGGCCGTCGCGAGTGATGTCGGCCAGGCTGATTCGCAGTTGCCATTCACCTTCTGCGGGGCGGGTCAGCAGTTCACGCGTTTGCCCACCGCCGTTGCGCCACGCCGAAGGCGACACGCTGTCGGCGTGCACTTGCCGGATGCGCCGAGCCACGTTCACTGCGTCTGCACTCCCGCGATTTGCTCCCACAACAGCGGGAACAAGGCATGGTGCATCGGCGCGCCCGCGGCGAGCTGCCCGGCCAGACCCGGGAACTCGGGCGACGTGGTCCAGCGCCGGGGCGCGTGGCGCATGTCGTCGCCGAGGAAGCGCAGCGAAAACACGCGCCTGCGTCGCCCGGCGTCCACCCCAGCCGCCGCGTGCAACGCGAGCATGTGAAAACATACGACGTCGCCCGGTGCGAGCTCCCAGCCGAGGATGCGGTGCCGGTCGCGCTGCGCGTCGACGTCAGGCAGGTCGGCCAGGCTCCCTTCGGGAAACCACTTCGCCTGTTTGTCCATGAACGTGCGCGGCATCAGCCAAGGCCCACGGTGCGAGCCGGCGACGAACTCGAGCGTCGAGTGCCGCGCCACGGGGTCTACCGGGATCCACATGCTGCAGTTCTGCAAACCCTCGACGTTGTAATAGGGCTGATCTTGGTGCCACGGCGTGGGCTGGCGCGTGCCCGCCTCCTTGGTCAGCATGTGGTCGTGATAAAGCCGCGCCGTCGCGCTTCGCATGAGGCGCGCAGCGACTTCGGCCAACGGGGTCTCGAAAATGGTGCGCTGGTAATGCGGGTTGTCTTGCCAGCAGCAGAAGTCCTCGATGAACAGGCCCGGGTCGCCGGCGGGGCTCGCGACTTTGGCGCGCGCGCTGGGGTGGGCGAGGTTCACGTCGAGACCGGCGCGCAGGATGGCCACTTCTTCAGGGTTCAACAGGCCGCGAATGCAAACGGCGCCGTCGGTCTGGTATGCATCGACGATCGCCTCGTGAACCTTCTCGCGCGCCCGAGCCGACGCCGCCTGGCGCAGGGCCAGGGTGCGTGCGGCGTGCGCGGCAGAGTCGATCATGGCTTGAATTCTCCTGCAAAGCGGCGCGCTTTCCGGGTGCACGCGACGCGCCCGCGCGACCTTGTCGACACGCACGACACCGGCGAGTCTGTGTTCATGGACCATGGTCGTTGTGATG
>JBEBHW010000119.1:0-8579 GCA_040081145.1 Burkholderiaceae bacterium | reverse complement strand
AACCGCGCGACACCACCAGCGTCGGGTTGCACGCCTCCAGGCGCGTGGCCATGTGCGCCAGCCCATGGCGCCGGCGGGCAGCGTCGGTGACGATCAGGTGCACGAAGCGGCTCCCCTGTCCGCGCAAGCGCTCGCCGGCCTTTTGCGAAGCCAGCAGAGCAGCCGAAGGCAGGCGATGCGCAAGCAGGCGCATCCGCAGGCCCTCGTTTGCGAGCCGCGCCGCGGGGCGGCCCAACTCGGCGCGCAGCCGGTCCAGGTGTTGACCGGCAAGGTTGAATCGGTTCGCCGCGGCGCGGCGTGCGCGCGCCGCCAGCGTGGCGAGTTCCAGCAAGCACTCGGGTTGCGCCGGAACGCTGAGCTCGGCCGCGGCGGTGGGTGTTGCGGCGCGCAGGTCGGCGGCAAAGTCGCACAGCGTGAGGTCGCTTTCATGACCGACCCCGCAGACCACCGGTATCGATGACGCCGCAATCGCGCGCACGACGCGCTCGTCATTGAACGCCCAGAGGTCTTCAATGGAGCCGCCACCGCGGCATACGATGAGCGTATCCACTTCGTGGCGGCTTCCCGCCAAGGCGATCGCTGCGGCCAACTCGGCAGGGGCTTCTGCGCCTTGCACTTTGGCCGGGTAGACGATCACCCTGACGTGGGGCGCGCGCCGCGCCAGCGTCGTCACCACATCGTGCAGCGCGGCCGCAGCCAGTGACGTGACCACGCCCACGGCCTTTGGGTAGGCGACGAGCGCGCGCCGCCGCGCGGCGTCAAACAACCCTTCGGCTTCGAGGCGCGCCTTGAGTTTGAGAAATTGCTCGTACAAGGCGCCGACGCCGTCGCGCTGCATCGATTCCACGATCAGCTGCAGCTCGCCGCGTGCGGGGTACACGTCCAGGCGGCCACGCACCTCGACGCGCAGTCCGTCCGCAGGAGTGAAATCGAGCAAGCTCGCGGCGCGGCGAAACATCGCGCACTTGAGCAACTCGCTGCCGCCGGAGTCCTTCAAGCTGAAGTAGCAGTGCCCGCTGGCTGCGGCCGAGTAGCCCGAGATCTCGCCGCGCAACAGGCACGGATTGAAGCGCGAGCCCAGAGCGTCGGACACCGCGTGCAGCAGCGCTGAAACCGTCCAGACCAGGCGACTGGAGGGCGGATTGACAGGCTCGATCACCGGCAAACCCAGCGCTGGCGCGGGGTGAGAACTCCACACCCGCGTAAATCATGGGCCGGCGCGGCAATGCCCGGCCGGGCCGCTTGAAATCTCTTCATAAGTGGTTGATTCGGCAGAGTATTTTTTTGCTCAAAGTTTGGGCAAAGTACTCAGCCCCTTGCGTTTGCGCCGCTTTCGCAAAGCTCAGGCGGAGTTGTCCCCAATCTTGTCCACAGCAGCGGTGGATTCAGTCGCGGGCGCCGAGGCGTTGTGCGCAACGCTCGAAATCGTGCACCCGAAAGCCCACGTGCGATCAGTCCCGCGTGCGAACCATGGCGCCATAATCGCCGACTTCGAATTCGCACCCGACTATCGCGAAGGACATCCGTTTGATTTCGATCATACAGGCCGCAGGCTGGCCGATCTGGCCGCTGATTCTCTGTTCCATCGTCGCGCTGGCGCTCGTCTTCGAGCGCTTTTCCAGTCTGCGCGTGGCGCGCGTCATGCCGCCGCGCCTGATCGACGAAGTGATGTCGGTGACGCGTGCGCACCTGCCTTCGGCGGACGTCGTGAACAAGCTGGCGAAAAACTCTATCCTCGGCCAGGTGCTCGCCGCGGGCGTGCGCGCGGTCATCGCCGAACCCCGAATTTCCGAAGAAAGCCTGCGCGGCGCGTTCGAATCGGCAGGCCGGGCCGCCGTGCACAAGATGGAGCGCTATTTGGGTCCTCTGGGAACGATCGCCTCGGCTGCGCCCCTGTTGGGTTTGCTGGGCACCGTCATCGGCATGATTGAAATCTTCGGGTCGCAAACTCCCACGGGGGGCAACAACCCGGCGCTGCTCGCGCACGGCATCTCGGTGGCGCTGTACAACACGGCGTTCGGCCTGATCATCGCGATTCCGTCGTTGATGCTGTACCGGCATTTCCGCGGCCTCGTGGACGCGTACACGCACGACATGGAGCAAGCCGCCGACCGCATGGTGCCGCACCTGCTTCGCTTCACGGCGCAACATCGCCAGCAGGGGTAACGCGCGTGTCGCTGCGTTTTGGCAAGAACCCGAAGGAAGAGCCGGAGATCAACCTGATTCCGTTCATCGACGTGCTTCTGGTGATCCTGATCTTCCTGATGCTGTCGACCACGTACTCCAAGTTCACCGAACTGCAGATCACGTTGCCGGCTGCGGACTCCGAAAAACTGCGAGACAGGCCGCGCGAAATCATCGTCGTCGTCTCCGCCGACGGCCGCTACGCAGTGAACCGGCGCCAGGTCGATGGCCGCAGCATCGAGCTGCTCACCGCCGAATTGACTGCCGCAGCGCAGGGCAACCCCGACATGGTGGTGATCGTTTCCGCCGACGCGTTGAGCCCGCATCAAAGCGTCATCAACGTGATGGACGCGGCGCGGCGCTCCGGGTTGGGCCGGCTCACGTTTGCGGCGCAGGGCAGTCCCGCGGCCAAGACGCGCTAGGCCGGCCGTGCGCGTCGACCGGATTTCCTGGTCGCGATACCTGCAGCAGTCGTGGTTGAAGCGCGGGCCGCTCGCGCTGGGCTTGCTCCCCCTTGCCGCCGCGTACTGGCTGCTCAGCACGTCGCGCACATGGCTCTATGAACAAGGTTGGCTGCAATCCTGCACGCTCGGCGTGCCGGTGATCGTGGTGGGCAACCTGATTGCCGGCGGCGCGGGCAAGACGCCCACCGTCCTGGCGGTCGTGGAGCTGCTGCGCCGTCGCGGCTTCACGCCTGGAATCATCTCGCGCGGTTTTGCTGGCAGTTACCGTGGAATCCTCGAAGTCCAGGCCGATACGGCAGCCGAGGCCTGCGGCGACGAGCCCAAGCTCCTGAAATTGCGCTCGCGCGCGCCCGTCATGGTCGGGCGCGATCGCGTCGCTGCAGGGCGCGAACTGCTGCGCCGGCACGTGCAAGTGAACGTGCTCGTCAGCGACGACGGCCTGCAACACCGTCGCTTGCGGCGCGACGCCCAGGTCATCGTCTTTGACGAGCGCGGCGCAGGCAACGGCTGGCTGCTGCCTGCCGGGCCATTGCGCGAGCCCTTGACCCAAAGCGCGCCCGCGCGAAGCGTCGTGCTGTACAACGCGGCGCAGCCCAGCACGCATTGGCCGGGCACGAACGCGATGCGTTCACTTGCCGGAGTCGTCGAACTCGGCTGCTGGTGGCGCGGCAATTCGGCCTTTCCGGAAACCCTGGAAGCGCTGCGCGGGCGGTCGATCCTGGCCGCCGCAGGCATCGCCAATCCGCAGCGATTCTTCGGCCTGCTCGGCGAACTCGGGCTGACGTGTCGCACACTGCCGCTTCCCGACCACTTCCCGTACACGCGACTGCCATGGCCTGACAGTGAAGCGGACGTGGTGGTCACCGAGAAGGACGCCGTCAAGATTGACCCGCAGCGCGTGGGCCGCACCCGCGTCTGGGTTGCGGCGCTAGACTTCCGCGCGAGCCCCGAATTCGAAGCCGCCTTGATGGCGTTGTTGCCCCCCATTCCTGCACAGGGTATTGACCATGGAAGTGCGTCTGCTTGACTTGCTCGTCTGCCCCATTTGCAAGGGGTCCCTCGAGTACTTGCGCCCGCCTGCGCAAGATGCGCATGAACTCGTGTGCCGCGCTGACCGATTGGCGTTCCCGGTGCGCGACGGCATCCCCGTGATGCTCGAAGACCAGGCGCGTGCGCTCGAGCCGGCGCCTTGACCGCGGCGGCCCCGGCTCTGCACGGACATCACGATGCACTTTACGGTTCTGATTCCGGCGCGAATGGCCTCGACGCGCCTGCCCCGCAAGCCTCTGGCCGACATCGCCGGCACACCGATGGTGGTTCGCGTTGCCCAGCAGGCCTCCAGATCGGGCGCGGGCCGCGTGGTGGTGGCGGCGGATCACGCTGACATCCTCGCGGCGTGCGCCGCGTTTGGCGTGCACGCCATCCTGACGCGCGAAAACCACTCGAGCGGCAGCGACCGCCTCGGCGAGGCCTGCGAGATCCTCGGCCTGGACGGCGCCGACGTGGTGCTCAATGTGCAAGGCGATGAACCGCTCATCGACCCCGGGATGATCGATTCCTGCGCCAGCCTGCTCGCGCAGCGCACCGATTGCGTGATGGCCACGGCAGCACACGCCATCGACGACGCCGCGGAGCTGGACGACCCCAACGTCGTGAAAGTCGTGCTCGACGCAGCCGGCCGGGCGCTCTATTTTTCCCGGGCGCCCATCCCCTGGTGGCGCGACGGGCGCAGCGCTGCCCGTTCTGGCGCAGCAGGTGCGTTGCCCTCGCCTGCGCCCCTGCGCCATGTCGGCTTGTACGCCTACCGTGCAGGTTTTCTGCGGCGCTTTTCGGCGCTGACGGCCAGCCCGCTCGAAGCGATCGAGTCGCTCGAGCAGCTGCGGGTCCTGTGGCACGGCGAGCGCATCGCCGTGCATGTGAGTGAGGCGCGCCCCGGCCCGGGTGTGGATACCTTGGCCGACCTGGAGCGCGTGCGCGCCTTGTTCGGCTGAGCCACGCGCTCGAGCGCGATCGGCTGGGTTCGTCGCGGCGAGCGCATGGTATTCTCGATGCGAGAGAATCGCTGGCCGCATCGAAAAGCTGCGTCGGCACAGCGCGAAACCGGCTCGAGGAGACGCATGAGACTCATCCTTTTGGGCGCTCCCGGCGCTGGCAAGGGAACCCAGGCCAGCTTTATCTGCACGCGATACGGCATTCCGCAAATTTCCACCGGCGACATGCTTCGCACTGCAGTCAAGGCGGGCACGCCGCTGGGCTTGGCGGCCAAGACGGTGATGGACAAAGGCGCGCTCGTCAGCGACGACATCATCATCGGCCTGGTCAAGGAGCGCATCACTGCGCCGGATTGCGCGAATGGTTTTCTGTTCGACGGGTTTCCGCGCACGATCCCGCAAGCCGACGCGATGAAGGCCGCCGGCGTGAAGCTCGACGCGGTGCTCGAGATCGACGTTCCCGACGTCGAAATCATCGAGCGAATGAGCGGGCGGCGCGTGCACCCCGGTTCGGGGCGCACCTACCACGTCAAGTTCAATCCACCCAAAGTGACCGATCGCGACGACGCCACCGGTGAGGCATTGATCCTGCGCGAGGACGACCGCGAAGAGACCGTGAAGAAGCGACTCCAGATCTACCAGAACCAGACGCGCCCTCTCGTCGACTACTACGCCAACTGGTCACGCACCGGCAGCGCCGATGCGCCGCGCTATGCGCGAATCAGCGGCAGCGGCAGCGTCGAGCAGATCACCGAGCGCGTGACGGCCGCACTGGCCTGAACCCACACCCCTTCAAACTCACGCACTGCACGGAGCAATCATGGAAATCTCGGGCAAGGTCTTCCTCGTCACCGGCGGTGCGTCGGGTCTTGGCGAAGGCACGGTACGCATGCTCGCCGCGCACGGCGGCAAAGTCGTGATCGCCGACCTGCAAGCCGACAAGGGCGAAGCACTGGCGCGCGAAGTCGGCGGCGCCTTCGTTCGCTGTGACGTGGCCCAGGAGAGCGACGCGCAAGCGGCCGTGGCCAAGGCCGTGGCATTGGGCAAATTGATGGGGCTGGTGAATTGCGCGGGCATCGGGCCTGCGGCGAAAACCGTCGGCAAAGACGGCCCGCACGCGCTCGGCCTGTTCACCAGAGTCATCACGGTGAACCTGATCGGCAGCTTCAACATGATTCGCCTGGCCGCCGAGGCGATGAGCAAGAACGCGCCCGAGCCGACCGGAGAGCGCGGCGTGATGATCTCCACCGCAAGCGTGGCAGCCTACGACGGCCAGATCGGCCAAGCCGCATACTCCGCGTCAAAGGGCGGCATCGTCGGCATGACGTTACCCATCGCGCGCGACTTGGCGCGCAACGGCATCCGCAACATGACGATCGCGCCGGGCATCTTCGGCACGCCGATGCTGTTCACGATGCCCAAGGAAGTACAAGACGCGCTTGCCGCGAGCGTGCCCTTCCCGAGCCGCCTGGGAACACCGGCCGACTACGCCAAGCTGGTGCACCAGATCATCACCAACGACATGCTCAACGGCGAGGTGATCCGCCTGGACGGCGCGATTCGCATGGCGCCGAGGTAGTGCCACCAAGCGGCCGCTGCGGATCCGGCTTTGCCGGGCCGCTGGCGGCGCCCCCCTGGGGGGGAGCGGCGAAGCCGCTTCGGGGGGGATTCACTTCAGGCTTTGCGCTTCGCGTATAGCGTCCACAGGCGCGCCAGATCGGCGGTGCCGTCGTTGCCGGTCACCGTCTTCAGCAAGGACTGCGCCTTTGCGCTGTCGCCCGCCATCAGGTAGGCAATCGCGACGTGCAACTTGGCGTCGTCGGGGCGTTTCAGATTGCCCTTGGCCAGGCCCTGCTGCATCAGCGGCAAGCCCTTCGCGGCTTGGCCGGCAAAGACCAGGTTGAACCCGGCGTTCACCAACGCGCCGCCATCCTTTTCGGCAGCGGCTTGCTGCTCAGTGGCGGCTCGGGAGTTCTTCTCTTCTTCGAGCCGCTTGTTGACCAGATCGCGCAAGCGCTTGTGACGCTCGCCGTCAGGCCCTTTGCCGAGCACGCCGCCGGCGAAGCCCTTGTCCACCACCTGGCGTGCTTCATGGGGCAGGCCGGCCTGCAAGGCCAGTTGCGCCATCTCTGAATAGTCATTGGCAGCGCTCATGCTGCCGATCGCCAGGCTCAAGCGGTAAGTGTCCAGCGTGAGCCGGTCCGAAAACCCGGGCTTGCGCTGCATGCGGCTCAGCAAGTCGAGCCAGTACTCCTTCTTCGGGTAGTAGGTGACGAGTCGCTCGAGTGCATACACCGTCGTGTTCGCGTCCTTCATCTGCGTGCCCGCATTGAGCAACAGATTCAGCCGATCTTGCGGCGGCGCGCTGCCGGCCTTCTCAGCGGCCTCAATCTCGGTGGTCAGCTCGCGCGCTGCGCCCGAGAAATCGCCACCGAGGTACTGGCTTTGGATCAGCAGCGTGCGAATCGATGGGCTCGTGCCACCTTCCTTGAAATAGCGCTGGCACCAGAGCATCGCCTTCGCGTAGTCCTTGGCGCGATAGTAGGCCACGGCAATCGACTCGACCATGCGCACCTTTTCCGGCGCGGCGACCTTGCCGGTGGCGTTCAGCGCCTCGAAGGACTTGGCCGCCGTTTCCACGTCGCCGCCGCCCGACGCCGCGGCGATGCGCATGCGCTCGATGAGCAGGCTCTCGTTGGCGGTCTTGTTCGGCACCGCGTCGGCTTCGCTGACGCGCGCCAACGCATCCTTGAATTTTTGGGCCTTGATCGCTTCCTGCGCCGCCTGCAGCGGCTTGCCCACCTCGGGCCGCACGGCGTCTTGCGCCAAGCTGCCCTGCAGCGGCAGCGCCAGCGCAAACCACGCCACGCCAAGGAGCGCAATCCGATTCATTTCACGAACTGCTCGTTGCCCACCATGCCCAGCTTGGTCACGCCCAGGCGCTGCGCCGAGGCCAGAACCGTCGCCACCGCCTTGTACTCCACCAGCTTGTTCGGACGGATGTGGACCTCCGGCTGGTCGGGCATCGCCGCTGCGTTGCTCAGCCGCGCTTCGAGTGCATTGCCGGTCAGCGCCTCGCCGTTCCACAGCACGGTGCCGTCGAAGTCGATATCGATCGTCACGACAACGGGCTCCTGCGTCGAGGGCGGAGGCGCGCCCTGCGGCATGTTCAGGTTGACCGCGTGAAGCTGAATCGGAATCGTGATGATGAGCATGATGATCAGCACCAGCATCACGTCGATCAAGGGCGTGGTGTTGATGTCGATCATCACTTCGGGCTCGCCGGAACTCGAGCCCGATCCAACGTTCATTGCCATGGTGGGTTCCTGACTGCGGGTGCATCAGCCGCGAGGCGGCGGCTCGGTGACAAAACTGATCTTCGCGATTGCCGCGCGCTGACACGCGAACACGACCCGGCCGATGGATTCGTAGCGCGCTTTCTCGTCGCCGCGAATGTGCACTTCGGGCTGCGGGTTCATCACGGCAACCTTCTTCAGCCGCTGAAACAGCGCCTCGCTGTCCGGCACGAGTTGGGCGTTCCAGAACACGTCGCCGTCCTTGTTGACCGAAATTTCGATATTTTCCGGCCGCGTCTGGCGCGCGATGTTGGTTTCCTTGGGCAAGGTCATCGCGATCTGCTGCGTCACCACGGGAATCGTGATGAGGAAAATAATCAACAGCACGAGCATCACGTCGACCAGTGGCGTCGTATTGATCGTCGAGACGACTTCGTCTTCATCGCCGGAAGAGCCCACCATCATCGCCATGTCGTGCCTCCCTGGTCTGCGCGCGAGCTCACCGCGACGACATCGCCGAGCTGCTCTTCGCGCCCATCAGCACGCCGTGCAGATCGGCGCCGAAGCTGCGGATCTTTTCCATCGTCACCTTGTTGCGCCGCACGAGCCAGTTGTAGCCCAGCACCGCCGGCACGGCCACGGCC
>JBEBHW010000118.1:0-8581 GCA_040081145.1 Burkholderiaceae bacterium | reverse complement strand
TGATTCGCGCAGTCGCGCCTCAAAGCCGGCCGGCGCATCGCGCACCACGCTCGATTGCCGTTCGAGAAAATTGCGCAGACTCGGTGCGTTTTCAATGCCGTGCACAAAGACCTCGCGCTTCTCGGCACGAGCCTCCAGACTCGCGACCAAGCCGGACAGAGCGATCAAGACCAGCGGGCCGAGCAATACGCTGGACAACAGCACCACCAGCAAGGTACGTCGGTCGCGCAGCGCGTCGATGACTTCCTTGGCGTAGACGGTTCTCGCCGTGCCCAGCAGGTTCATGCGCCATCCCCTTGGGCATACGCCAGCCGCACGAACGCCGCTTCGAAGTCTTGTTCACCGGCGCGCTCGAGCAACTCCGCCACCGACCCTGCCGCGACACTGCGACCCTGCGCGACGACCACGACGTGGTCGCACAAGCGTTCGACCTCTTGCATGATGTGCGTGGAAAAGACAATCGTTTTGGCCCCACCCTCGGGCGAGCGCAACCAGCGCAGGGTGTCGCGCAGGGCGCGCGTCGCGACCACATCCAACCCATTCGTCGGCTCGTCAAGCACCACGTTGGCCGGATCGTGAACGAGGGCGCGTGCGAGCGCCGTCTTTAGACGCTCGCCCTGGCTGAAGCCTTCGGTGCGCCGGTCCAGCAGCGCCGTCATGTCCAGCGCGCGCGCCAGCTCGGTGCTGCGCAGCTCGGCGGCGCCGCGCTCCATGCCGCGCAAAACCCCGTAGTAGACGATGTTCTCGCGCGCGCTCAGGCGCGGGTACAGGCCACGCGCGTCGGACAGCACGCCCATGCGCACCAGCGCCGCGTGCGGGTCGTGCAGCACGTTGATGGCGTCGACGTCGATGCTGCCAGCGTCGGGGCGGATCAAGCCGGCGAGCATGCGCAGCGTCGTCGTCTTGCCCGCACCATTGGGCCCGAGCAAGCCGGTGATCGCCCCCGAAAGGGCCGTCAGGCTGACATCGCACACCGCGTGAACCGCGGGGGCGGAACGCCGCGTCGCAGGAAACTGTTTTGCCAGATGGCGCAGTGCAATCATCCAGGGCGCACCGGTTGAAAGTGCGGCGGGCGCGGGATGGCTTCGACACAGTTCGCGCCGACGGCCGCAGCGGAAGCATCGTCATCGGCAGCAATGAAGCGGTAGAGCACGTCGCGCATGCAGCCGATGCCAAGCACACCGTGCCCTGCATTCGCCACGACAAGGTGGCGCGCGGTGGGTCCCAAGGCTGCGGCGATTCGCGCGCCGTGGCGCGGCGGCGTCGCCGGATCCAAGCCGCCGCTGAGCAGCAGCGCCGGGGCGGTGGTGCGGGGCACGGAATAGAACGCGCCGGGAACCTCGCCGCGGGGCCAGTCGGCGCAGACACGCGCTGCGCTGCGCCAGCCGCTGTCGCCAAAATCGCGCGACAGCGCCGGGGCCGCATCGGGCCGCGCCATGTCTTCGCTGCACAACACCGAAAAGTGCATGCCCTCGGCGATGCGCGTCGCCTTGCGCGAGGCGTGCATCGAATTCAGTCCGGCCAGCGCCGTGAACCGGCCCATGGCCGCCTCGCTGATCGCCACCGGCAACGCTGCGGCCAGCGCCGGGCTGTAGAGTGGCGCACGCACCGCAGCGAGCAACATGTCGCGAGTCACGGTGACGGCTTGCACGTCACCGGTCAGGGGATGGGCCACTTGCGCCGGCCTGGGCACGCTGGCCAGCAACTCGGTCCAGGTCTGCCTCAGGTTCGGATGCTGGGCCGCGCAGGCGGCGTTGGCGGCACAGTCGACAAAGAGCGCGTCGAGCGCCGCCTGCGTGTCCAGGCCGCTGCTGGCAGGCAACACCATGTCGGGCGGCGCGACGCCGTCGAGCACGAGACGCCGAACGCGCGACGGAAACTGGCGCTGATATTCCAGTGCGGCGCGCGTGCCATACGACGCGCCCACCAGATTCACTTGCTCGGCCCCCAGGGACTGACGCACAGCCTCCAGGTCCTGCATCGCCAGTGTCGTCGTGTAAAAGCGCAAGTCGCCGTGCGGCAGGCGCTGGAGCTGGCGCCGGCACGCGGCAAGGCGTGTGTACTGGCGCTCCGGGTCGGCCTGCTCGGCCAGCGGCGCGTGGCGCGACTCGTCGCAGTACAGCGGCGCCGAGCGGCCCGTGCCGCGCTGGTCGACGAACACCAGATCGCGCCGATTGCCCAGGCGCTGCAACAAGCCCGACACGGACCCTGCCAGGCTGATCGCGCTCTGACCCGGCCCGCCGGCGAGCAGGAACACCGGATCCGCGAGCCTGCGCCGTGCCAGCGCCGGCACGACGATGAAGTGCACGGTGATCGATGCACCGCCTGGTTGCGCAGGGTCGAGCAGGCGCTGCACGGACCCGCACTGCACAAGGTTCTTGATTCCCGCAACGCGGCAATCGTGCAACGGTGCCGCAGTGGCCGCGACGGTCGCGCTGAGGAACAACAGCAGGCCGAGGCCGGCCGCGCGCGACAGACTCCTGGTCACGCGCCGAGCATCCGGCGCAGTTCACCGCTGTCGATGAGCGCGCCCAAGTCGTCGGCGCCGCCCACGAGCACCCCGCGCACGAACACCATCGGAAAGGTCGGCCAACCGCTCCACATCTTCAGCGCATTGCGCTTGCGCCACAGGCTGAAGTAGCTCCCGTACTCGAGGTAGTGGTGCGCGACGCCTGCGTCGGTCAAGGCGCGGAGCGCGCGTTTGCACATCGGGTTCTGCTTCATTCCCACCACCAAGACGGCGTGGGACGCGGCGGCCGACTGAACGTTGTGCACGATGTCGGCGTGCCAGTTGGCGACTTTGTCGCGGATCGCCGGGTGCAGGCGCGCTTCTTCCAGGGTGGTGCGGGGCATGTCGGACTCCGGTTCGCAAGGGCGAAGCGTAGCCGACCCCTCGCGGCGCCCGGTTTTAACGCGATGCCTGCCAGCCCAGGCCGCTTGCGCGTGCGCCGCGTGGCGCGAATCAGGCCGTGTACTTCAGGCGCGGCATTCCCGAGCGGGTGAACCACGCGGCTTCGACGGTCCACGACCCGATTTCGATCATCATCCAGCCGGGTGCCGAGCTGTAGGCGTGGAAATGCGCCCAGTGGCGCGTGCCGTAAGCACCGTGGCTCAGCGTCACGGTGATCCTGCGCGTCGGTGCGACGAGCCTGCCCACCAATCGAGTCAGAGTCACCAAGGTCAGCATGCCAATTTGAGCCAGGAGGTTCATCATGCGTGCGGGAGCGCAGTCAGTTTGCTGCGGGCGCCACGCTAGCGGCGCATGCCCTGTCGCGCCACCCCGCAGTTGGGGGGGTCAGCTGCCGGTCAGGCCGAGCCGCTCGGGCGCCAGGTATTGGCGGCGGTACGCTTCGAACGGCGAGGTGTCGGCGGCTTCGGTGCTGCGCTGTTCGGCCAGCGACGCGAGTGCCAACTCGGCAAAGCGTTCACGCAGTGCAGGTGCGAGAGGCTGGGCCAGCAGCACCTGGTGGGTTTGCGCCGACTGGGCGCAGACGAAGCGCACGTAGGAACCGTCGAAGTCGTTCTGCAGCGTCGCCAGCACACGCGCCGACGGAAGAATCGCCGGCTCGCGCATCGCCGCGGCGGCGCCGGCAACGCCGTCGCTGTAAGCGGTTCCGCCATGCGCGCGGTCCAGCGCCGCGGCGATCGGTTCGCACTGCGTCAGCAACTGCGTGCCCCAGTCGCGCAGCGTGATCGGCTCGCCGCCGCGCTCCAGCGTCAAGCCGGGCTCGCGCCCGCGCGCCGCGGCGCGTTGCTGGTTGCGCGCCAGTTCGGCAATTTCCTGCGGGCTGTCGGGGGGGCTGTCGGCGAGCAGGCAGTGCAGCAGAAAGACGTCGAGAAAACGCAAGGTCGGCGCGGCGATGCCGACGCGCTCGAACGGGTCCAGGTCCATGCAGCGCACTTCGACGTACTCGACACCGCGCTCGCGCAGCGCGTGCAGCGGGCGCTCGCCACGGTGAATGACGCGCTTGGGGCGGATCGTTCCGTAGAACTCGTTCTCGATCTGCAACAGGCTCGTCGCGAGCTGCCGGTACTGCCCTTGGGCATCGCGCAGGCCGATTGCCTCGTAGGCGGGGTAAGGCAGGGTCAGCGCGCCTTGCAGCGAGGCACCGTAACTCGCGAGGCTGTTGTAGCTCACCGCCAGCGCCGATTGCGCGTCGCTTTGATAGCCCAGGCGCCCCATGCGCAGCGACGTGGCGTGCGGCAGGTGCATCGTCTGGCCGCGCAACTCCTGCAGTTCATGGCTGCGCCCGGCGACGAAACTCGAACACACCGCCGGCGACGCGCCGAACAGGTAGAGCAGCAGGAACGAATGGCGGCGGAAGTTCCGGATCAGGCTGAAGTAGTCGTCGGTGTCGATGTCGGGCATCGACCAGTTGTAGTGGATCCCCGAAATCGTCTGCATGCGCCGGCCATACCGGTGCCCCAGCCCCGTGCGATAGACGCTCTTGGCCAGGCCGACGTTGGACGTGCCGTAGCGGCCGATCGGAATCGCATCGTCCGCGGGCAGGCCGCAGGGCATGCTTGCCACCCACATCATCTCGTCGCCGGCGTCGCGCAGCGCCTGCACGACGAATTGATGGACTTGCGTGAGTTCGTCCAGACACTCCTGCACGCCCACGTGCACGCCAGTGATGAGCTCGAGCTGCGATTCGCTGAAGTCGGTCGTGATGTTCGGGTGCGTCAACGCCGAGCCGAGCGCTGGCGGGTGCGGCGTCAGCGCCAGGTGACCGTTCGGCCGCACGCGCAGGCTTTCTTTCTCGATGCCGCGGGCAATCGCCTTCAGGCGCGCCGGCGACAGTTCTTTCAAGCGACTTTGCAGGCTGGACATGGCAAATCGCTCAGGCTGCGAGCACGCCGCGTTGATAGTCGGCCACGGCCTGCTCGATTTCGCGCTGGCTGTTCATGACGAACGGTCCGTACTGGACGATTGCTTCGCCCAGCGGCCGCCCGGCCACCAGCAGCACGCGGGCCGTGCCGCCTTGGCCCGCAGGCACGCTCAAGCGCACCCCGTCCGCGCCGGCTTCGTTGCCCAGGATCGCCATGCGCTCGCTGTCCACTGCCGCGCCCTGCCCGCCGCCGACCCGGATGTTCGCGCCGCCGTGACAGTAGACGAAGGCGTTGTGCCCGATCGGAATTTGCGCGTCGAAATCGCTGCCAGGCGGCAGCGTGATGTCCAGGCACAGCGGCTCCGTCGTGGGCCGGCTGACTGCGCCGGTCACGCCGTGGCTTGCCCCGGCGATGACACGCACATGCACGCCGTTGTCCAGCGTGAATGCGGGTACGTCTGCAGGTGCGATGTCGCGGTACGCGGGGGCCGTCATCTTGTCTTTGGCGGCGAGATTCACCCACAACTGGAAGCCGGCCATGCGACCCTGCTCCTGCTCGGGCATTTCGGAGTGAATGATGCCGCGCCCGGCCGTCATCCACTGCACGCTGCCGGGCTCGAGCAGGCCGACGTTGCCCACGCTGTCTTGGTGGCGCATGCGCCCGGCAAGCATGATCGTCACGGTCTCGAAGCCGCGGTGCGGGTGGTCGGGAAAGCCGCCAATGTAGTCATCGGCGGAATCGCTGCCGAACGCGTCGAGCATGAGGAAGGGGTCCAGGCGCTTCTGCAACGCTCCCGTCAGCACGCGGGAGAGCTTGACGCCCGCGCCGTCCGAGGTGGGCTGGCCGCGCACGAGGCGCTCGACCCCGCGCGAGCGTTCCAGGCGAAAAGGGGTCACGAGAGTCATGGGCGCATCAAGAAATGAAGATGTGGCGGGCGAACTGGATCGGCGATGCTGCCACGAACCCGAATCCCCAGTGGCGCGGCACGGATTGCGAATTGGCGTTTAATGCGGCCTCTCGCAGTTTTCACCAAAGGACACCCCATGAAGCTTTACTACAGCACCGGTGCATGTTCCTTGTCGCCGCACATCGTTTTGCGCGAATCCGGCCTGCCGTTCGAGCCCGTCCTGGCCAGTACCAAGACGCACAAGCTCGCCGACGGAACCGATTACTACACGATCAACCCCAAAGGCTACGTGCCGCTGCTTGAGCTCGACAACGGCGAGCGCCTCGCCGAAGGCCCGGCGATTGTGCAGTACATCGCCGACCAGGTTCCGGCGAAAAAACTCGCACCACCGAACGGCACGATGGCGCGCTCGCGCGTCCAGGAATGGCTCACCTTCATCGGCACCGAGCTGCACAAGACCTTCAGCCCGCTGTTCAACCCCGCCATGCCCGAAGACGCCAAGGCGATTTTTCGCACCAAGCTGCTCGACCGGTTCGCCTGGGTGAATACGCAACTCGAAGGGCGCCCCTACCTGACGGGCGCCGACTTCTGCGTCGCCGACGCTTACCTCTACACCGTGACGCGCTGGACGAAGCCGCTGAATATCGACATCTCCGGCTTGCGCCATCTTGGTGGTTTCATGGCGCGCATGGAAGCGCGCCCGGCGGTGCAAGCTGCGCTCAAGGCCGAAGGCCTGATTCAGTAGCCACGCGTGCCGGCGTCGACGCTGCCGCGCTGCCGCGGCAGGCTTGCCGGCGCGGCGCTGGGCTTAAGCTGCGCCGTTGCCCTGGCGGCGCAGCCGGCGCCGGGCCAGTACGCAGCGCAGTGGTGCGTACTGGCCCTGCCCAACGCGCAGGCCAGCTGCGGCCCCGTGCAAGTCAAGTGGCGCACGGCAGGTCACGCCACGGTGCGCATCAGCGACATCGTCTATAGCCTGCGGCTGCGCACGAGCCAGGTCGACGTCGTGCTCAAACAAGGCGCGATGCAGATTGACGGCTTCACCACGACCTATGAGTGGGCGGGCCGCACGCTGCGTTTCGTCGACACCCAGAAGAACGTGCACTATGAATTGCAGACGCTGGCCGCGCCGGATCGGCACCTCGCGCCGGCACCACGGCGTTGAGGGCAGAATCGACGCATGGCGGCACGCGCTCTGACATTGCGCCTGGCATGCGCGCAAGACGCGCCCACGATGGCGTTGATGTCGCGCGACCTGATCGAAGCCGGCCTGGCCTGGCGCTATTCGCCGCAGCGCATTGCGCTGCTCATTGCCGAATCGGAAACCACTGCAGTGGTCGCCTGCGAGGGCTCGCAACTGCTCGGCTTCGCGGTCATGCAGTTTGGCGACGAGCGCGCCCACCTCAGCTTGCTCTGCGTGCTGCCGGCGCAGCAGCGCCGCGGCATCGCGCGGCGCTTGTTGGAATGGTTGCTCGAATCGGCCGTCGTCGCCGGCATCACCTCGATCCACTTGGAATTGCGCGCCGACAACGAAGCCGCGCGAATGTTCTATCGCGCCCTGGGCTTCAGCGAAACAGTCCTTGTGCCCGGCTACTACGAAGGCCGCTATGCGGCGCGGCGCATGGAGCGGCTCCTGCGAGCACCCACGCCGATGGCTTGAGCGGTGCCGCGAATTGACCGATCTCAAGCGGCAGTCGCGCCGACCCGATAGTCTGTAGCGCATCACGCCCGGAGCCCACCCCATGAAAATCCTGCTGCCCCTGGACGGCTCGGAGCCGGCCCTGCAAGCGGTTCGTCACGCCCTGCACCTGGTGCGCGAGGGGCTGAACGCCCAGTTCGTGCTGGCCAACGTGCAGGAGCCGACCTATCTCTACGAAATGGTGTTGGCGCCCGACGCCGAAGTCTTGGAGCGCGTCAGCGGCGCGGCAGGTGCGCACTCGCTGGAGGCCGGCGAGGCCTTGCTCAAAGCCGCCGGAATCGAGTACGAACGCGAGATTGCCTCGGGCGACCCGGCACACACGCTTGTCGACATCGTCGAGCGCTACGGCTGCGACGCCGTGATCATGGGTGCACGCGGCATGGGCAGGCTGCGCCGCGCCATGCTCGGTTCGGTGTCGCACGAAATGCTGCACGCCGCACCGGTGCCTGTGACGATCGTCAAGATGCCGCAGGAAACGGCGGCGTAGCCTGACGCAGCAACTGGCTGCGGCGCGAGCCCGACCCTGATCCGACGTGCTCGCACGTGCACGCCGCTACCATCGCGGCTGCCATGCCAAAAAAATCCCCCAGCACCTTGCGCAGCGCGCGCTGGTTCGCGCCGAACGATTTGCGCTCCTCCGGGCACCGCTCGCGCTTCATGCAGATGGGCTATGCCGCGTCCGACTGGGCGGGGAAGCCACTGATCGCGATCCTCAACACCTGGTCCGACGTGAACCAGTGCCACGCGCATTTCAAGCAGCGCGTCGAAGACGTGAAGCGCGGCGTCTGGCAGGCCGGGGGCTTTCCGCTCGAACTGCCGGCGATTTCGCTGTCCGAGCCGATCGTCAAGCCGACGACGATGCTGTACCGCAACTTCCTCGCCATGGAAGCCGAAGAGCTGCTGCGATGCCACCCCATCGACGGCGCGGTGCTGATGGGCGGCTGCGACAAGACGACACCCGGCTTGCTGATGGGCGCGTTCAGCGCCGGCCTGCCGTGCATCTACCTGCCTGCCGGCCCGATGCTGCGCGGCAACTGGAAGGGCAAGGTGCTGGGCTCGGGGTCGGACGCGTGGAAATATTGGGACGAGCGCCGCGCGGGCAAGTTGAGCGACGCGCAGTGGGCCGAGGTCGAGGCCGGCATCGCGCG
>JBEBHW010000815.1:0-1859 GCA_040081145.1 Burkholderiaceae bacterium | reverse complement strand
TCAGGCGCTGGACGCGGGCTTTCGCCCCGGCATGGGCAACGTGATTCCGGATCGTTTCTTCTGGGCCGTGCCCGGTGGCGACGATGACGACGACGGCGCTGCGGCCTCCGACGAGGACGACGACAAGGCGCCCAAAGGCCCTCGCCACGTTCACTGAAAGCGTGGGGACGGTGCCTGGACAGGCGGTCCCTTGCGCGACACTTCACCCCTGCAACATGAACCCCAGCAACAGCGAACTGTTCGAGCGCGCCCAGCGCGTCATTCCCGGCGGTGTCAATTCCCCGGTGCGCGCGTTTCGCGCCGTGGGTGGCACGCCGCGCTTCATTTCGCGCGCCCAGGGCGCCTACATGTTCGACGCGCAAGGCCAGCGCTACATCGACTACATCGGCTCGTGGGGCCCGATGATCCTCGGCCACGGCCACCCCGCCGTGCTCGAAGCGGTGCAGCACGCTGTCACGCAAGGCCTCTCGTTCGGCGCGCCCACCGCGCGCGAGACCGAACTCGTTGAGGAAATTCTCGGCCTCGTCAGCGGTGTCGATCAACTGCGCCTGGTCAGCTCCGGAACCGAAGCGGCAATGAGCGCGCTGCGTCTGGCGCGCGGCGCGACGGGGCGCACCAAGATCGTCAAATTCGAAGGCTGCTATCACGGCCACGCCGACGCGCTGCTTGTCAAGGCCGGCTCGGGCCTGGCGACGTTCGGCCACCCGACGAGTGCCGGAGTCCCCGCCGAAGTCGTGCAACACACCATCGTGCTGGAGTACAACAACCTCGTGCAGCTCGAAGAAGCGTTCAGCGTGCACGGCTCAGCGCTCGCGTGTGTCGTGATCGAGCCGATCGCCGGCAACATGAATTTCGTTCGCGCCAGCGTGCCCTTCATGCGGCGGCTGCGCGAGCTCTGCACGCAGTACGGTGCGCTGTTGATCCTCGACGAAGTGATGACCGGCTTTCGCGTTGCCTTGGCTGGCGCGCAAAGCCTCTATGCGAAGCAGATCCCGGGCTTTCACGCCGACATCCTGGTCTACGGCAAAGTCATCGGCGGCGGCATGCCGCTGGCCGCGTTCGGCGCGCGGCGCGACGTGATGGCGCAGCTTGCGCCGCTGGGACCGGTCTACCAGGCCGGAACGTTGTCGGGCAACCCGGTGGCGACGGCGTGTGGCTTGGCGACTTTGCGCGAGATTGCCAAGCCCGATTTTTTCGAAGCGCTTGGCGCGCGCACGCAAACCCTGGTCGACGGGCTTGTTGCGGTCGCCGCCGAAGCAGGCGTGCCCCTGGTCGGAGAATGCGAGGGCGGCATGTTCGGGTTCTTCTTCGCCCCCACCCTGCCGCAAAACTACGCTGCCGTGCTCGCCACCGACAAGAACCGCTTCAACGGGTTCTTCCACGCGATGCTCGAGCGCGGCGTCTATCTCGCGCCAGCGCTCTACGAAGCCGGCTTCGTTAGCGCCGCGCACAGCGCCGACGACATCGCCGCGACGCTCGCTGCGGCACGCGCATCCTTGTCGATCTGAATTCCATGCACCTGCACATTCTGGGAATCTGCGGCACCTTCATGGGTGGCCTGGCCGGCCTGGCACGTGCCAGTGGCCACAAGGTGACCGGCTGCGACGCGAATGTGTACCCGCCGATGAGCGATCAGCTGCGCGCGCTGGACATCGAGTTGATCGAAGGCTACGGCGCCGACCAGCTGGCGCTTCGGCCCGACCTGTTTGTCATCGGCAACGTCGTGACGCGCGGCAATCCGCTGGTCGAGGCGATTCTCGACAGCGGCTGCGCCTACACGAGCGGCCCGCAGTGGCTCGCCGACAACCTGCTGCTCGGCCGCCACGTGCTGGCCGTGGCCGGCACGCACGGCAAGACCA
>JBEBHW010000117.1:0-8652 GCA_040081145.1 Burkholderiaceae bacterium | reverse complement strand
CAAGACCTACACCGGCTCGGTGCCGCTGGTCACGTTCGGCGCGATCACGGCGTGCATCATCGCCGTGTTCACGATCGCCTCGGGCGCGATCATCCTGATTCCGACCTTCCTGCTGTCGGTGGGTGTGGTCAAGGCGGTGGATCCGCTCGTGTACCGCACGATCTGGTGGGCCTTCGGCCACTCGTCGCAGCAGATCAACGTGGCGGCGCACATCTCGATCTGGTACGCGGTGGCGGCGATCGCCTTCGGCGCCAAGCCGATGAGCGAACGCGTGAGCCGCGGCGCGTTCCTGCTCTACATCCTTTTTCTGCAACTCGCCAGCGCGCATCACTTGCTCGCCGACCCGGGCCTGTCCACCGGCTGGAAGGTCGTGAACACGAGCTACTTCATGTACTTCGCGGTGCTCGCGTCGATGATCCACGGCTTGACGATCCCCGGCGCGATGGAAGTCGCACAGCGCGCCAAGGGTTTCAACAAGGGCCTGTTCGAGTGGCTGCGCAAGGCGCCGTGGGGCAATCCGGTGTTTTCGGGCGTGTTCATCTCGATCATCGGCTTTGGTTTCCTGGGCGGCATCTCGGGCGTGATGATGGGCACCGAGCAGCTCAACATGCTCATCCACAACACGATCTATGTGCCGGGCCATTTCCACGCCACGGTGGTTGTGGGCACGACGCTGTCGTTCATGGCGCTGACCTACTTCCTGATTCCGGTGCTGTTCAAGCGCGAAATGATCAGCCCGAAACTGGCGCAGGCGCAGCCCTACCTGTTCGGGTTGTCGATGTACTTCTTCTGCCTCGTGATGATGGGTGCGGGAACGCTCGGCGTCTCGCGCCGCCACTGGGACATGGCGTTCAACGGTGCGGCGCTCGCCTATCAATGGCCTGGTGCGGCCTACCTGATGATGGGTCTGGTGGGCATCGCCGGAATTGCGGCGATCGCCGGCGGCGCGATCTACATCTACGTCACGGTGGGTTCGCTGCTGTGGGGCAAGAAGCTCGACTCCGGCGCAACGTCCGCCAATTTCACGCCGATTCCGGTGAGCGCACCGACGGTTGCCGCGCAGAGCTACGGTTCGGCCGGCTTCGCAGCGCCAGGAACCTTTGCCTTGGCGATGGTGTTCCTGACGGCGTTCATCCTGTACTACTTCATCAACTGGAAGTACCTGTCGCAGGTCTGGGGATTGAGTTGAACCCGACCCGGCAGCGAGGGACGGCGCGATGAACTCCATCACCGTTGCACACGCAAGCCGCAAGAGCGCCACACAGGTGGCGCGCCTCGTGCTCGGGCTGTTCAAGCTGCGCATCGCGGTGATGATCATGATCACCGCGCTCGTGGGCCTGGCGGTGACACCGGGCCCGGCGCTGGGCGCAGCGCAAGTACTCGTGCTGGCGCTGGCGGTGCTGCTCGCCTCGGCCAGTGCCGGCGCGTTCAACCAGTACTTCGAAGCCGACACCGACCGGCTCATGGCGCGCACCCGAACGCGGGCCTGGGTCACCGGAGCATTGCCGCACACACCCATGTGGCTGCTGTTGATTGCGGCGTTGCTCGGGCTGGCCGTGGGGGCGGCGTGGATCGTGTTGAACGCGGCGACGGCGTTGTATATTTTTCTCGGCGCATTCGTCTATGCCGTCGTCTACACGGTGTGGTTGAAGCGCCGCAGCTGGACGAACATCGTGATCGGCGGCCTGGCCGGCAGTTTTGCCGTGCTCGCCGGCGGCGCTGCAGTGGACCCCTCGCTCGGGCCCTTGCCGCTGCTGCTTGCGCTGGTGCTGTTCCTGTGGACCCCGCCGCACTTCTGGAGCCTGGCCATCGCGAACCAAGCCGACTACGCCGCTGCCGGCGTGCCGATGCTGCCCGTGGTCGTGGGCCCGCAGCGCGCCGCGCGGATCGTCTTTGCAGGCACGTTGGCGTTGGTCGCTGCGTCGCTCCTGCCGGGGCTGTTCGGCGCCGGCCCGGTCTACCTGACAGGCGCGGGAGTCGGAGGCATCTACTTTCTGCATAAGGCCTATGCGCTGGCACGCCGCCCGAGCCGCGCGACCGCGCTCGGATCATTCTTCGCGTCGCTGCTGCATCTGAGCCTGGTGCTCGGTGCCGCGAGCATCGACGGCCTGTTGCGCTGAGGCTCCGTGACGTGCCCAGGGCCGCGCCCGCATGCTGCGCAAGTTGCTGATCCTCTGCGCGTTGTGGGCATTTGCCGCCGACACCGCACTCGCCTGGCCCGCAGGCACGCCGCCCGGTCAGGCGCCGCCCCGGGTTGCCGAACCGATCGCTGCTGACCCGGCGCCGCCGGGGCTCGACGCTGAGCGCGCGCTGCACGAGAGTCAGGCCGCGATCGGCCGGCAGCTGGCCGACCACGTGCTCCTGGACAGCAACGGCAAACCGGTGCGACTGTCGAGCTTTCGCGGCAAACCCTTGCTCGTGAGCTTCATCTACACCGGCTGCTTCCAGGTCTGCCCGACGAGCACGCGGTCGCTGCAGGAGTCGCTGCAGAACCTGCGCAAGACGTTTCGCGCCGAGCACTTCAACGTGATCAGCGTGGGCTTCAACCAGCCCGCCGATTCGCCGCAGGCGATGCGCGCGTTCGCCGCGCAATACCGCATCGATGAGCCGAACTGGCACTTCCTCAGCCCGCCGCCGCCAGCCGTGGACGCACTGACGCGTGACTTCGGCTTCAGTTACCTCGCCACCCCGGCAGGCTTCGACCATCTGCTCGGCGTGACCGTGGTCGACGCCGAGGGCCGCGTCTACGCCCAGGTCTACGGCGAGAAGATGACACCCGACGCTCTCGGTGAACCGCTGCGCCTGCTGCTGCGCGGCGCGCCGATGCCGCAGCAGCTGAACATCGCCGAGCTGATCGAGCGCGTGCGCATCATCTGCACGGTGTACGACCCGAACACCGGAAGCTACCGCTACAACTACGGACTGATCATCGAGATCGCCGGCGGCGTGACCTTCATCCTGGCGATGCTCGCCTTCTCCGGGCTCGAGCTGCGCAACCGCTGGCGCGCCGCACGGGTGCGCAGGCAAGCCACCGGAAGGCCTTCGCTGCCTGCGGCCGATGCCGCGGGCTGACGCATCCGTGGCGGGGCCACAGCGCCCGGCCGAGCGCAGCACCCACGAGCGCAGCGCGCACGCTTTGTCGGCAACGCGCGAAGCGCTGCTGGCGCTCTACCAACGCATCGAACACGCTTTCGACGCCGCGTTCACTTCCGGCCAGAACCCGCTGCGCCAGCTCGGCACTCTGGCCTTCCTGATGTTCTGGCTGCTCGTCGCGAGCGGCATCTATCTGTACATCGCCATCGACACATCGGCCAGCGGCGCCTACCCGTCGATCGACTCGCTGTCGCGCCAGGCCTGGCTGCCCGGCGCGATTCTGCGCAGCGTGCACCGCTACGCGGCCGACGCCTTCGTCGTCCTGATGCTCGCGCATTTGCTGCGCGAATGGCTGTTCGGCCGATATCACGGCTTTCGCCGCTTCTCGTGGCTCACCGGCGTGCCGCTGCTGCTCTTTGCTTTCGTGTGCGCAATCGGTGGCTTCTGGCTGAATTGGGATCAGCTCGGCCAGTTCTCGGCGATCGCCACCGCCGAACTGCTCGACTGGTTGCCGCTCTTCGCCACGCCGCTGGCGCGCAACTTCCTGAGCAACGCGGCCGTCACTGACCGGCTCTTCTCGCTGTTCGTCTTCATCCATCTCGGTGTGCCGCTGCTGCTCGTGTTCGGCCTGTGGTTTCACATTCAGCGCATCAGCCGCGCCATGGTCTTCCCATCCCGCAGCTTGACCCTGGCGAGTTGTGCCACGCTGCTCGCACTCGCCGCCCTGCGCCCGGTGCTGAGCCATGCGCCGGCTGATCTGGCTGTGGTGCCGGCGGCACTGGAACTCGACTGGCTGCTGCTTTTCACGCACCCGCTGATGTACGCCACCTCGGCCGGCATTGTCTGGTTGCTGCTGGGCGCTGCGCTGCTGACGCTCATCGCCTTGCCCTATCTTCAGCAAAGCGCGGCGCCGGTTCCCGTGGCCGTGGTCGACCCAGACAACTGCAACGGCTGCC
Source organism: Burkholderiaceae bacterium (assembly GCA_040081145.1). Taxonomy (GTDB): domain Bacteria; phylum Pseudomonadota; class Gammaproteobacteria; order Burkholderiales; family Burkholderiaceae_C; genus JAEMQF01. The sequence goes on along the minus strand of JBEBHW010000117.1, from coordinate 4,603 downwards.
GCCGCTGCTTCGACGATTGCCCCTACGCGGCGGTGACGATGGTGCCGCATCCCAAGCGCCGCATCGCGCGCCAGATGGCGCAGGTGGACACTGACCTGTGCGCGAGCTGCGGCATCTGTGTCGGCGCGTGCCCATCGTCGACGCCGTTTCGCGGTGCCACTGAACTGATCACCGGCATCGACATGCCCAGCGCACCCATCGGCGCGCTGCGGCAACGCCTCAAGGACGCGCTGGCCGCACTGCCCGGCTCACCCAAGATCGTCGCCTTCGGCTGCGACCGCGGCGCGCACGTGCAGGCGCTTGCCGCGCCCGACGTCGCCGCATTCAGCCTCATCTGCATCGGCATGTTGCCTCCTTCATTCATCGAATACGCCTTGCGCGATGGCGCAGACGCGGTGCTGGTGAGCGGCTGCCGCGAAGGCGGCTGCGAATTCCGCCTGGGCCAGCGCTGGACCGCGCAGCGCCTCTCTGGTGCACGCGAACCGCATCTGCGCGCTGCTGTGCCAAGCGAACGCATCGCCACGGTCTGGGCCGACGCCGGCGATGAATCGGCATTGCGCTCGGCGCTCGAAGCCTTGCGCGCGCGCCTTGCGGCGTTCGAGCACGCCGCGCTGCAGCCACGCCCGCGCTCCACGGCGTTCGCGGCGCAGAGCGGAGCGACATTGCCATGAACAACAACGCCTCCGGCACTGGTGCCTCACTGCCTCCCAAGGCGTGGCTCTCGCAAATCCTGCTCTACGGATTGTTCGCGGCAATCATCGGCACGTTCTCCGGTTGGCCGAAGTACCGCCACCTGGCCGACGACAAGGCACTGGTCAAACTCAGCTTCAGCCACACCGGCAAGCCGGTGTCCGACTGCGCCCGGCAAACGCCGGAGGAACTTTCGAAACTGCCGCCCAACATGCGCGCCCCGGTGCGTTGCCCGCGCGAACGTTCGCCCATCGTCGTCGAGCTGGATGTCGACGGCAAACCCGCATTGCGCCACACCGCCAGGCCGTCGGGCCTGTCCAAGGATGGCGCCTCGTCGGTCTATCACCGTCTTGAAGTGGACGCCGGAACACACCAAATCGCGGTGCGCCTGAAGGACGACGTGCGCAACTCCGCCTTCGCCCAGGTGCATGAACAAACCGTGGCCCTGAAGCCCGCGCAGATCCTGGTGATCGACTTCGACACGGCAACGCAACGCATCACGCTGCAATGAACCACCCCCGAAGCGCCTTCGCAGTCCCCTCTCACCGGGGGCAACAGCGTGTTCTCGTACGGCAGGCCGAGGACGCCGCGAATGGGGGTCTGCACCCGTACCCCAAGCCACCTGCCCCGGCACCCGAGTGGCATGCGAAGGCGTGGCAGGCCAGCACCGTATGCAGCAGGGTGGCGGTGGTGCCCCCGGGCGCAGGCCCCATTCGCGGTGTCTGCCAGCGGGTGAGCGCCGTGGAGAAGCTGAAATGAACACAGTCGCACCCTGCGCACCACCGGGCTCTCACCGGGCCGGAACGATCCCGAACATCGTCAGCGAAGACTACGCCATCGTTGTACCGAGCGACGCCCGCCGCAGCTTGGCGCGCGGTTGGTTGTGGCTCGGCGTGCTCGCGTTGATCGTCTCCGGCGTGTTCTCCATCCTGCTCGTGCTGTCGCGCACACCGGGCCTGAACCGGCTGCTGCCGGTGGCGGAGCTGTTTCGCGTGGCACTCGTGGTGCACGTCGATCTGTCGGTGCTCGTGTGGTTCATCGCTCTGGCCGGTTTGCTGTGGAGCCTGAACGGGTCGCTGCGTTACATGCGCTGGGCCTGGGCCGCCCTGGGCCTGTGTGGTCTGGGCGCAGCGCTGATGGCGCTCGCACCGCTCATGGGCACAGCCGATCCGATCATGGCCAACTACATTCCCGTGCTCGACGGCGCACCGTTCCTCGCCGGCCTGCTGTTGTTTGCCCTGGGCGTTGCCGTGCTCGTGCTGCGCAGCCTTGTCACGGCGCCGAAGATCGGCACGTCGGCGGCGATCGACGGCCCGCAGGCCGCCACCGCGCTGCGTTTCGGCCTGAACGCGAGCGCCATCGCCACCGCGGTCGCGCTGCTCGCGTTCGGCTGGTCGTTTGCGGTGCTGCCGAGAGAACTCGCGGGCAAGGCGTACTACGAGATCCTGTTCTGGGGCGGCGGCCACGCGCTGCAGTTCACGTGGACCTTGCTGATGCTCGTTGCGTGGCTGTGGCTGGCGAGCAGCTGCGGCGCGAAGCTGCCGCTCAGTGCACGCGTAGCGCTCATCCTGCTTGCGCTCGCGCTGCTCAGCGTGTTCGCCACGCCGCTGGCGTATCTCGCCTACGACATCGCCTCGGTCGAGCACCGCAACCTGCACACCTGGGCGATGCGCATCGGTGGCGGCCTGGCGATCGCACCGATCGGGCTGGCGGTGCTGTGGGGCCTGCGCGGCGTCAAGGCCTGCAGCCCGACGCAGCGGCCCTTGCGTGCGGCGCTGCTCGCCTCGATGATGCTCTTTGCTGCGGGCGGGCTGATCGGCGTGTTCATCGCCGGTTCGAATGTTCGCATTCCTGCGCACTACCACGGCTGCATCGTCGGCGTCACGCTTGCGCTGATGGGTCTGGTGTATCGGCTGCTCCCGGAACTGGGTTACGAAGCGCCGCAAGGTCGTCTGGCGACCTGGCAGCCCGGGCTCTACGGCGCCGGGCAACTGATGCACATTCTCGGCCTCGTGTGGTCGGGCGGCTACGGCGTGCAGCGCAAGGTTGCCGGAGCCGAGCAGGTGTTGCGCAGCACGTCGGAAGTGGCCGGCATGGGCCTGATGGGCCTGGGCGGGCTGGTCGCGATCATCGGTGGGCTGCTCTTCGTCGTCATCGTGATCGGCGCAATGCGGCGCCCAGTGGCGCCGGAGTCATCAGAGCGTGATTCAACGCGTGCCCGTGCCGCATGATCAAGACATTGCAGTCCCTGCTGCAACGGCTGTTCATGCGCGTCGAGGCGCTGTTCAACCGCGCTTTCGGCGACCGCCTGAACCCGCTGTACCACCTCGGCGCAATCACGTTCTTCCTGTTCTGGGTGGTGTGCGGCACCGGCCTCTACCTCTACGCCTTCTTCGAAACCGGCGTGGCCGACGCCTACGCATCGGTGGAAGCGTTGACGCATCACCAGTGGTATGCGGGTGGGGTTCTGCGCAGCGTGCACCGCTACGGATCAGACGCGCTCGCGATCACGATGCTGCTGCACCTGATGCGCCACTTCGCCTTCGACAGGTTTCGCGGCTTTCGCTGGTTCTCGTGGACGAGCGGCGTCGCGCTGCTGTGGGGCGTGTACGTGTCGGGGATCAACGGCTACATGCTGCCGTGGGACCGTTTGGCGCAGTTCGTCATCGTCGCGAGCTTCGAGTGGATCGACTGGCTGCCCGGTTTCGGCGGCACGCTCAGCCGCAACTTCATCCACCCGGCGAGCGTGAACGACCGGCTTTTCTCATTGCTCTCGTTCATGCACATCGGCGTGCCGCTCGTCGTGCTGCTCCTGATGTTCATCCACGTGCAGCGCGTGCCCAAGGCGGCGACGAACCCGCCGCGGCCCATCGTCTTGAGCCTGGCGCTGCTGCTCATCGCCTTGTCGCTGCTGCGCCCGGCGCTGAGCCAGGGCGGCGCAGCCAACCTCAGCGTCGCCGTGACGGAACTGCAATTCGACTGGTTCCTGCTCGCGCTGTTCCCTTTGTTCTACGCATTGCCGCTGGCCCAGGTGTGGGCACTCGTTGCGGCAGGCACTTCACTGCTCATCGCCCTGCCGTGGATCGGGAAGAGACAGCCGCGCGGCAGCGCAGGCGAACTTCATCTGACGGTCCACTCCGCTGACCAAACGCAGCAACCGGTGCCGATGCGCAGCGGCGAGACACTCCTGGAAGCGGGCTTGCGCAGCGGCCTGGCGTTGCCGTTCGAGTGCCGCAGCGGCGGTTGCGGCAAGTGCCGCTGCACGGTGCTGCACGGCGATGTGGATCACGGCGCCTACCAGCAGAGTGCCCTGAGCGACGCTGAGCGCGCGCAAGGCCAGGCGCTGATGTGCTGTGCCACGGCCTTGTCCGACGTGGAGATAGAAGTGCAGGCCGAAGGCCTGCCGGGTCAGCGCGCGCCGGTTCGGGAGTACACGGCGCGAGTCGAACGGATCGAGCCGCTTGCACCTGACGTGATGCGGCTGATCCTGGTGCTTGCGCCCGGCAGCGAACCGATTCAATTCATCGCCGGCCAGTACATCAACATCGTGCTGGATGACGGCCAGCGCCGTGCGTTCTCGTTCGCGAATCCGCCCCAAGAACAAACGCATATCGAACTGCACGTGCGGCGCATTCCCGGAGGGCGCTTCACCGGCCATGTGTTCACGCAGATGAAGCGCGGCGACGTGCTGCGCTTCGAGGGGCCGCTGGGCGACTTCACGCTGCGCGAGAGCACACACCCGATTCTGTTCGTCGCCGGGGCGACCGGCTTTGCGCCGGTGAAGAGCATCGTCGAAGACGCGTTCACGCGTGGCCTGACGCGGCCGATGCGTCTGTACTGGGGCGTGCGCAAACGCGCCGACCTGTATGCGCTGAGCCTGGCCGAAGCCTGGCAGCGTGACCATCTGAACTTC
>JBEBHW010000814.1:0-1871 GCA_040081145.1 Burkholderiaceae bacterium | reverse complement strand
CGATCGCGCCGTAGCCGAGCACGGCACCGAGCATGGGCACGCCCTCGGCGGCAGCGCTGATGCGCAGCGCCGCCTCGCCGAGCTCGACGCCGATTCGCTCGCCCAGCTGCGGCGCAAGGGCGCCGAGCAGCGAGGGCACCTGCTGCGACACATGGACTTGCAGGATCGGCTGCGCGGCCTGCTCGTCCCAGGCGCCCAGGCGCTGCAACTGCTGCACGCTGGCCAGCGACAGCGCAAGCGTGCGGCCGTCGCGCGACATGTCACCGTGCTCGGCGCGCGCGTCGATGAGCGTGACTCGCGCCCGCGGCAAGGCACGCGCGGCGTGCAACGCCAGCGCAAGACCCACCGGGCCGGCGCCGATGACGGCAATGTCAAACGCTCTGGGGGTCATGGCGTGCGGCGCTGTTGCGCGTGGATTCGGAATCGTGCGGCGTATTATTCGCCGCACCCAAATATCGGGTTCAACCGGCGGAGTCGCGAGCCATGGCGCTGATGGATTTCATCAAGAAGCAGTTCATCGACATCATCGAGTGGACCGAGGGCCAGGACGGAACGCTCGCGTGGCGCTTTCCGATGGCGGGCATGGAAATCCAGAACGGCGGATCTCTCACCGTGCGCGAATCCCAAGTGGCGGTGTTCGTCAATGAAGGCAAGGTCGCTGACGTGTTCGGCCCGGGCCGCCACACCTTGACGACGGCCACGCTGCCCGTGCTGACCTACCTGAAGAACTGGGACAAGCTGTTCCAGAGCCCGTTCAAGAGCGACGTCTATTTCTTCAGCACGCGCCAGCAGGTGGACCAGCGCTGGGGCACGACGCAGCCGGTGACGATCCGCGACAAGGATTTCGGCGCGGTGCGCTTGCGCGCGTTCGGCAACTACGCCTACCGAATCGCTGACGCCAAGCTCTTTCACACCGAGATCTCGGGAACGCGCGAGGCGTACACGACGGCCGATCTCGACGGCCAGTTGCGCGCCCTGATGCTCCAACACATCAGCGACGCGGTGGCGAGCAGCGGCGTGGCGTTTCTCGACCTCGCGGCAAACCAGGTCGAATTTGCGAAAGCGCTGCTGGACGTGACGGCGCCGGCATTTGCCGCGATCGGCTTGAAGCTCGAAGGCGTGACGCTGCAGAACGTGTCGCTGCCCGAAGAGCTGCAGAAAATTCTCGATCAGCGCATCGGCATGGGCATGGTCGGCAACGACATGGGCAAGTTCATGCAATACCAGACGGCACAGGCGCTGCCGAAGTTTGCCGAAGGCGGCGGCCAGGGCGGCGGCATCGTCGGCGACGCGATGGGCCTGGGCGCTGGCGTGGCACTCGGGCAGGTGATGGCGCAGCAGGTGTCGCAGGGCCTGCAAGGCGCGGGTGCGCAGGCCGCGCAAGCGGCAGGCGTGAAACCCGACGATGTGATGGCGACGCTCGAGAAGCTCGCCGACCTGAAGGCGAAAGGCATCGTCACGCAAGAGGAGTTCGACGCGAAGAAGGCGGAGTTGCTGAAAAAACTGGTCTGAGCTTCGCCAGTGCACCTCGCCTTTGGCCACTGAATCCACGCCGCAGCGAAGCTGGCGCGCCGCCTGCCCGCAGTGCGGGGCGCCGGTCGACTTTGCGTCTGCGGCGAGCGCGTTCGCAGTTTGCAGCTACTGCCGCAGCTCGGTGGTTCGCGAAGGCGAGGCGCTGCGCCGCATCGGCCAGAGCGCCGAATTGTTCGACGACCACTCGCCCTTGCAACTTGGCGCAAGCGGGCGCTATCACGGCGCCGGATTCACGCTGGTCGGGCGCCTCCAGTACCGCAGCAGCGAAGGCACGTGGAACGAGTGGCACGCGCTGTTTGACTCGGGCGACGCAGGCAAATCGGGCTGGCTGAGCGAAG
>JBEBHW010000813.1:0-1871 GCA_040081145.1 Burkholderiaceae bacterium | reverse complement strand
ATACAGGTTGCCCGGGCTGATGCCGAGCTCGGCGGAAATCAAGGTCGTCGAGACGTTGGGCTCGCCGAAGCGGTTGAACAGCTCCAGCGTCACTTCCAGAATGCGTTGGGCCGTGCGGCGTGGCTTCTTGGTTCGGGTGGCCATGGGCGGACGAGGGATGAGCGCACCCAATCTAGCACCAACTGCCACGCCAAACGCCTAGCACCTGCCCGGACGCGAGCGCGGCGCTGCGGCCCTAGAATCACCGCCCCCATGCCCGCCGTTTCATTCCAACACGTCAGCAAGACTTACCGCAGCAGCTCCCGCGAGGTCCAGGCCCTCGTCGACGTGAGTTTTGACATCGCACCCGGCGAGTTCTTCGGCCTGCTCGGCCCCAACGGCGCAGGCAAGACAACGCTGATCAGCGTCCTGGCGGGCTTGGCGCGTGCGAATTCGGGAACCGTCAAGGTGCACGGCCACGACGTCGTCAGCGACTATGCCGCAGCGCGGCGCAGCTTGGGCGTCGTGCCGCAGGAGCTGGTGTTCGACCCGTTTTTCAGCGTGCGCGAGACGCTGCGAATTCAGGGCGGCTACTTCGGCGTGCGCCTTGACGCGAAGGCGAACGACGCGTGGATCGACGAGTTGCTCGCGAACCTGGGCCTCACCGACAAGGCCGACGCGAACATGCGCCAGTTGTCGGGCGGCATGAAGCGCCGCGTGCTTGTCGCACAGGCGCTCGTGCACCGGCCACCGGTGATCGTGTTGGACGAGCCCACTGCAGGGGTCGATGTGGAGCTGCGCCAGACGCTGTGGCAATTCATCGCACGCCTGAACAAAGAGGGCCACACGGTGCTGCTGACGACGCACTACTTGGAGGAAGCCGAGGCGCTGTGCGGGCGCATCGCGATGCTGAAAAACGGCCGCGTCGTCGCGCTCGATCGTACGTCGGCGCTGCTCGCCGGCACGGCCAGCACGATGCTGCGCTTCAAGACGGACGGCTCCCTTCCCGCCGCAATCGCCGCGCGGGCCCGCGTCACCGGGCGCATCGTTCAGGTGAGCGCGCACGACGCCGCCGAGGTCGAGACGCTGCTCACGGCGCTGCGCGCCGGCGGCGTGAAAATCGAAGACCTGGAGATCGGCCGGGCCGACCTCGAAGACGTGTTCCTCGAAATCATGGCGAACGCGCCTGCTGCGGACGCCCACCAAGCATGAGGGCAAGCGGCATTTCGATCGAAGGCGCCGGCACGCTGTTCCGCAAGGAAGTGCTGCGCTTCTGGAAAGTCAGCGTGCAGACCGTTGCCGCGCCGGTGTTGACGGCCGTGCTCTACCTGCTCATCTTCGGCCACGTGCTCGAAGCGCATGTGAAAGTGTTCGATCGCATCAGCTACACGAGCTTTCTGATCCCGGGCCTGGTGATGATGAGCGTTCTGCAAAACGCCTTTGCGAATACGAGTTCGTCGCTGATCCAGAGCAAGATCACCGGCAACCTCGTGTTCCTGCTCGTCACGCCGCTGTCGCACTGGGCCTGGTTCGTCGCTTACGTCGGCGCTGCCGTGGTGCGCGGCATGGCGGTGGGGGCGGGGGTGTTCGTCGTCACGTGGTGGTTCGCGCCGCCGGGTTTTGCGCACCCGCTGTGGATTGCGATCTTTGCCGTGATGGGTGCGGCGCTGATGGGAGCGCTCGGTCTGGTTGCCGGCCTGTGGGCAGAAAAATTCGACCAGATCGCCGCGTTCCAGAACTTCATCGTCATGCCGATGACGTTTTTGTCTGGCGTGTTTTATTCGGTGCACTCGCTGCCCGACTTCTGGCGCGGCGTGAGCCACCTGAACCCGTTCTTCTACATGATCGACGGCTTTCGCCACGGCTTTTTCGGCATCAGCGACGTGTCGCCC
>JBEBHW010000116.1:0-8661 GCA_040081145.1 Burkholderiaceae bacterium | reverse complement strand
TCTTCAGGCTGCGCGCCAGCCAGTCGACCGTCGTGCCCAGCGTGGCGAGCAGGTCCTTGGGCGAGTCCTTGATGTACTCGTCGACATAGAAGAACAGCGTGCCCTCTTCGTAGGGTCCATGCCAGCCGCCGTAGCGCGCGACGAAGTCTTCATCGCTCAAGGCGTCGTGGCCACGCCAATGCTCGTTGCCCTTGCAACGCAGCGCGAGGAATTTGCGCAGCCGGCCCAGCACCGAGGGCTGCCACACCAGGTGCCTGCCGGTCAGCGCGAGCAGGCTATTCGAGTCGCGCCGCAAGTTGAAACGCCCGGCATTGCGCAGCGTCAACGTGAGCACGAAGTGCGAACACATCCGGTCCAGCACCGGCGCTTCGCGCAAACCCGGCGACAACAGGACTCCGATATCGCTGTGGCCCCTCACCATGACACCCCTTTCGGCGCGTGATCCCGGCACCGATCTTGGCGCAGCGGAAGCGTTGCGGCAAGCCCCGGTGAATTGAGGGAGATCAGCCGCCGATGATGCGGCGTCAGCGCGGCCGTCGGGGCGCCGCGGACGAAATGCGCCGCGGACCCCTCTTCAATGAAAACTCAGCGGCTGCTGCATCAGTGCCGCAAATCGTTCGAGGTAGGCGTCGATTTCTTCGGCGGTGGGTTCGGTCTCGATGAGCGCGTCCACGCCTTTTTTGAAGCTCTCGGCCAGGGCGCCTTCGAGGAAGATTTCCTTGCGCGCAAACTTGTCGACGATCTCGAAGCCGCCGCGCCCGCGCGGTCGCGCGTCGTCGTGCACGGCGTCGTCTGGCGCAACGTCGAAGCGCACGACGGCGAAGTTTTCCGAGTTGTAGAGCATCTGCATGAGCACCCCTCCAAGCCCCCTACCTGGGGCTGCGGGGTGCCAAATGCAAGACTCGGCCCCTCGGCCGGGCCGGCCCTGCCAATCCTCAAGGGGGTTCGGCAATGTCGGTCCGCCACATTTCCATTCCCGGATCCCGTGGGCCGCTGCGCCAGTGGGCCCGCACCGGCCAATGCGGCGGTGCCGCGTCGAGCCAGACGTCGACTTGGGTGTCGTAAGGGCTTTGCGGCAGGCGCTGCAGCCTGAATGCACGCATTGCGACCGGACTGGCGTGAATCATTTCTTCCCCCGAACTCTGGAACTGCCACACCGCAGCGTCGCCACGCGCGCCGATCACGTGCATCGCGATCTTGCCGCGCGCCGCCAAGAGGTGCGGCTCGGCGCTCGCGATCGCTGCAAGTTGCACCATCCAGCTCAGGCGGTCCTGCGTGCCGGGGTGCAATACCAGTTCGGGTTCGCTGCCGGAGAAAGTGATCTTCCCCGCGCCATTGTTGGCGTCGCGCTGGAGGTTGGCGGCCACGGCGCTGCGCCGCACCCGTTTGTCGGTATAGCGCACCGGCGCCAGGCCGGCCGCGTCAATTCCGCCTTGGCTGACTTGCGTCAGCAACGCGATGCCGCTCGCGCGCGCTTCCAGGCGCGCCTCGTAGTGCCCCGCGTCAATCCGCCACGTGAGCTCCGCGTTCCCGTGCACAATGCCGCGGCGCATGCGGTACTGCAGCGTGGCAGGGGCGGGAACCCGCGTGGCGTAGACAGGCACGCTGTCCGCGACAGCGCTTTCCGCAGCGGGTTCGGGCGGTGGCGCAGCAGCTTGCGTGCGGGCTGCGGGAGACGAGCCACTCTCCACGACCGGTGCGACGAGCTGCTTGGGTGTAACGGCCAGATCGGCGGGCGCGGCACTTGGTTGCGAGGCTGCTGCGAAAGGCCCGTTCGGCGCTGCGGCCGCAGCTCCGGCGCTCGGCGGCGGCCCAGGCTCAAGCCGTGCCGCCTGCGCCGGGTCCGGGGCACGAGCTCGGCGTACCGGGCTGGGCGTGCTGGGCAGATGGGTTTGCGCCTCCGGCACCGCGACAGCGGTCGGCTCCGGCGCCACAACAGCAATCGGCTCCGGCGCCGCAGCCACCGGCTCGAGGTTTTGCACCCACAGCGCAGGCGCTGCCCGGCCCGCCGACGCTGGGGGCGCAAGCCAATCGTGCTCGATTCCGGCAAAAAACAGCACGTGCAATCCGGCCGCGCCGAGCAGCGCGAGCGTGAACCTGCGGCGCAGACGCGGCGCCCCAGGGGAAAGTCGCGACCCACCCAGCATTGACAATAGCGCTCCCGTCAACCCACCCTGTGCTGCCATGAAACTCGCCACCTACAAAGACGGCTCGCGCGACGGCCAGTTGGTCGTCGTCTCCAACGACCTGGCCAGCGCCCACTATGCCAGCGGTATCGCAACCCGGCTGCAACAGGTGCTTGACGACTGGAATTTCCTCTCGCCGCAACTCGAAGACCTGGCGCGCACGCTGAACCAGGGCAAGGCGCGCCATGCGTTCGCCTTCGATCCGAAGCTGTGCATGGCGCCGCTGCCACGCGCTTACCAATGGGTCGACGGATCCGCCTACCTGAACCACGTGGAACTGGTGCGCAAGGCGCGCGGCGCGCAAGTCCCGGCCACTTTCTATACCGATCCGCTCATGTACCAGGGCGGCAGCGACGACTTCCTAGGCCCTCACGACGACATCGCTTGCCCGAGCGAGGACTATGGCATCGATTTCGAGTCCGAAGTCGCGGTGATCACCGCCGACGCGGCGATGCAGTGCAGTGCCGACGCCGCAATTGCCAGCGTGCGCCTGCTGATGCTCGTCAACGACGTCAGCTTGCGCCAGCTGATTCCCGACGAGCTCGCCAAAGGCTTCGGCTTCATGCAAGGGAAGCCCGCCACCGCGTTCAGCCCGGTGGCAGTCACACCCGATGAAGCGGGCGACGCCTGGCGCGGCGGGCGCCTGCACCTGGATCTGGAGACCGAGTGGAACGGCGTGCGCGTCGGCCACTGCCAGGCCGGGCCGGAGATGACGTTCCACTTCGGCCAATTGATTGCCCACGTGTGCAAGACGCGCAACATGCGCGCCGGCAGCATCGTCGGCAGCGGCACGGTGAGCAACAAGGACTGGTCGCGCGGCTATTCCTGCATCGCCGAAAAGCGCGCCCTCGAGACGATAGAAAGCGGCAAGCCGATCACGCCGTTCATGCAGTTCGGCGATCGCGTGCGCATTCAGATGAAAGGCTCCGACGGACAAAGCATATTCGGCGCCATCGAGCAACGCGTGGTTCGTGCCGGCGCGTGATGACTGGCGCGTGGGATTCCCGTGAGCGCTGAGCTGCCACGCACCTTCAAAGTGACCACCGTGTGGCTGCTCGTCGCAGCCGCGCTGTTTCTCGGTGTGCAGTGGTGGCAACAGCGCAATCAGGCGCTGCGCTTTCAGGTGCAGGGCGATGTCGTGGAAATCCGCCGCGGCGACGACGGCCAATACCACTGGCCGGGTCGCATCAACGGGCGCGAAGTCGACTTCCTGGTCGACACCGGCGCCACCGGCACGGCGATTTCCGCAGCGCTGGCGCGCGAGTTGCGTCTCGAATCGCTCGGCGATGTGCGCTCGAATACCGCCGGCGGCGTCGTGAACGGTCAGGTGATGCGCGTGGAGCTGGTGTTGCAAGGCGGCGTCAGCGCGCAGGGTCTGCGCGTCGTCGCCCTGCCCGGCTTGGGCGACAACCCCTTGCTCGGCATGGACGTGTTGTCCCGACTGCGCTGGCAGCAAAGCGACGGCAAGCTGCGCATCGAGCTGCGCCGTTGAATCGGACGCATGGCAATCGCCTCGGGCAGCGCCGACAGCAGGCACAATGCCTTCCTGCCCCCCTTGCATCCGCACTGCCATGCCCGACGCACCCGTCTTGAATCGTCTCGCTCCCGGTTTCGACTTTCTCCAGGACTTGGTAAAGAACGCCGGCGCGGCGCTGCCCCACATCGGCCAGTGGGTCGCCCCCACGCTGAACCCCGAGGAGATCGCCAAGCGCATCGAAGAGCTGCGCACGGTGCAGTTCTGGCTCGAACAGAACGCCCGCATGCTCGGCGCGACGATCCAGGCCCTCGAAGTCCAGCGCATGACGCTGTCGACGTTGCAGTCCATGAATGTGCAGATGGGTGATCTGCGCGACAGTTTGTCGGCTCGCGGCGGCAGCGACGGCCCTGCCCTGGCCAGTGCGAGCTCGGCCGCCGCGCCGGCCAAGCCCAAGAGTGGTCCGAAGGCCGGCGCTGGCGCGGCCAAGCCCAGCACCAGCGTCGACCCCATGCAATGGTGGGGTGCGCTCACGCAACAGTTCACCGAACTGGCAGCCGCAGCCGTCAAGGACTCAGCCAAGGATGCGGCGCTGGGCGCAGCCAAGGCGCTCGCCGGCAGCGCCCTCCAGCAAGGCCTTCAGGTGGCGGGCAAGTCGCTGAAAAAGGCGGCCGGCGCGGCAACGAGTTCGGCAAAGCAGGCCGCGGCAGCGCGCCGCAAACCGCGCGCCGCGTCGGGCCTTCGATGAAGACGTTTCTTCAGGCGCACGCCGCCCACGCCGACCCGGCCAAGGCACTCGCGCTTGCGGGGGCGCAAATCGAAGCGCAGCGGCGCCTGCATGGCCGGGCTGCGCATCCCACGCTGGGCTGGCTGTATCTGACCGATCACTACGCGGCGCAGGCCGAGGCGCTTCTGGCGCAAGTGAAGCAACGCTGGCCCGGGGTGCAGTGGGTCGGCGCGGTGGGCATTGGCGTGGCGGCGGGTGGCCAGGAGCACTTCGACGCCCCCGCCTTGTCGCTGATGCTGGCTGAACTGCCGGTCGCCGAGTTCCGGGTGTTTTCCGGCGCCCTGCCGCTCGCCGATTTCGCGGCGCACACGGCGCAAGTTCACGCCGACCCGAGCAGCGAAGAGTTGCCGGAATTGATCAAGGACATGAGCCAGCGCACCGCCACCGGCTACCTGTTCGGCGGCCTGGCGTCGGCGCGCACACGCGCCGTGCACATTGCGCAAGGCGTGCTGCAGGGCGGGCTGTCCGGCGTCGCATTCGGCAAGGACGTGGCCCTGGTGTCGCGCGTCACGCAAGGCTGCCAACCGGTGGGGCCGCTGCGTCACGTGACTGGCGCCGACGCGAACGTGATCACCGAACTCGACGGCGAGCCCGCCTTGAACTGCTTGCTGCGCGATCTCGCACTCGCCGAAAACACCGACGCGCGTGAGGCCCTCCCGCAGCTGCGCCAGACCCTCGTGGGCCTGAGCGATCGCCGCGCCGCCGACTCGCAGCAGCGCGGCCACTTCTACACGCCAGCACGCCACGGTGCCTTTGGTTCCGATACGCGGGTGCGCCATCTTGTCGGCCTGGATCCGGCGCGGCGCGGCGTGGCGATCGGCGAATCCGTGGGTCCGGGCTTGCAGGTGACGTTTTGCAAGCGCGACACGGAAGCCGCGCGGCGCGATTTGATGCGGATCTGCGCGGAAATTCGCGACGAAGTCGAAGCCGAGACGACGCCGGTGGCGCGCACCGTTCCGGCCACGCCAAGGCCCGCCGCCTCAGGCAGCGACGACAGCTCGGGCATCGCCGGCGCAATCTACGTCAGCTGCACCGGCCGCGGCGGCCCGCACTTCGGCGCGCCTTCGGCCGAACTCGCCATCGTGCGACGTGCGCTCGGTGATGTTCCGCTGGTCGGTTTTTTTGCCGCCGGCGAAATCGCGCGCCACCATCTCTACGGCTACACGGGCGTGCTGACCGTGTTTCGCAGTTGATGGCGCAATGAGCCTGGGGGTCCCCGCGCATTCAGCGGCCGAACTCGCGGCGCGCGCCCAGCGCCAGGCCGAGGTGGTGGCCGCGCTCGGCGAGCATCTGCCGCCCCACGCGCTGCTCTGGCACGCGGAGGACACGAACCCCTACGAATGCGACGGCCTCACTGCGTACCGCGAGCAGCCGCTCATCGTCGCCCTGCCGGAAACCGAAGACCAGGTCGCCGCGCTGCTGCGCACCTGCCACCGCCTGAACGTTCCGGTGGTGGCGCGCGGCGCGGGCACCGGGCTGTCGGGCGGCGCCATGCCGCACCGCATGGGGGTGACGCTGAGCCTGGCCAAGTTCAACAATATCTTGCGCATCGATGCGCAGGCCCGCACAGCGGTCGTGCAGTGCGGTGTGCGCAACCTGGCGATCAGCGAAGCCGCAGCGCCGTTTGGCCTGTACTACGCACCCGACCCGAGCAGCCAGATCGCCTGCACGATCGGCGGCAACGTCGCCGAAAACTCCGGCGGCGTGCATTGCCTCAAGTACGGTTTGACGCTGCACAACGTGTTGCGCGTTCGTGGCTTCACCGCGCAGGGCGAACCAGTGGAGTTCGGCTCGGAGGCGCTCGACGTTCCGGGGCTGGACCTCATGACCTTGCTCGTGGGCAGCGAAGGCATGCTGGCAGTGACGCTGGAAGTGACGGTCAAGCTGATTCCCAAGCCGCCGCTGGCGCGGTGCATCATGGCCAGCTTCGACGACGTGCGCAAGGCCGGCGACGCCGTGGCCCGTGTGATTGCCGCGGGCATCATCCCGGCGGGTCTGGAGATGATGGACAAGCCGATGACGGCGGCCGTCGAAGACTACGTGCACGCCGGCTACGACCTGGACGCCGCGGCGATTCTGCTCTGCGAAAGCGACGGCACGCCCGAGGAAGTGGCGGAAGAAGTGGTGCGCATGGTGCACGTGTTGCGCGACAGCGGCGCGACGCGCATCGAAGTCAGCGCCGACGAAGCACAGCGCCTGCGCTTCTGGAGCGGGCGCAAGAATGCGTTCCCGGCGTCCGGGCGCATCAGCCCGGACTACATGTGCATGGATTCGACGATCCCGCGCAAGCGCCTGGCCGACATCCTGCTTGCGATCCAGCAGATGGAGCAGAAGTACGCGCTGCGCTGCGTCAACGTGTTCCACGCGGGCGACGGCAACTTGCACCCCTTGATTCTTTTCGACGCGAACGACGCCGATCAATTGCGACGCTGCGAGCTGTTCGGCGCCGACATTCTGGAGACCAGCGTGCGCATGGGCGGCACCGTGACCGGCGAGCATGGCGTGGGGGTGGAGAAGCTGTCGTCGATGTGCGTGCAGTTTTCGCCCGCCGAGCGCGAGCAGATGCTCGCCGTGAAGCGCGCCTTCGATCCGAAGGAGTTGCTCAATCCGGGCAAGGTGATTCCGAGCCTGGTGCGTTGCGCCGAATACGGCAAGATGCACGTGCGGCGCGGCTTGTTGCCGTTCGCCGACATCCCGCGTTTCTGATTGCCTTGAATCGCAGCATGCTCGGCAACGATCCCGCGCTGCAATTGCTGATCGACCGCGTCGCGAGCGCGCTCGCGGCGGGCGTTCCGCTGTGCCTGCGCGGCGGCGGCACGAAAGAGTTCTACGGAGAAGCGCCGCAAGGCGAAATCCTGGAAACGCGTGTGCTGGAAGGCATCTCGAGCTACGAACCCAGCGAACTCGTGATCACGGCACGCTGCGGCACGTCGTTGGCGGCGCTCGAAGCCCTGCTCGCCGAACAGGGGCAGTGCCTCGCCTTTGAGCCGCCGCACTACGCGCCCGGTGCCACCGTGGGCGGCATGGTGGCCAGTGGCCTGGCCGGGCCGTCGCGCGCCGCCATGGGCGCGGTGCGCGACCACCTGCTCGGCGCGACCTTGCTCAACGGCCGCAACGAGGTGCTGAGCTTCGGCGGTCAGGTGATGAAGAACGTTGCCGGCTACGACGTGTCGCGGCTGCTTGCAGGCAGCCTGGGCATCCTGGGCGTGATTCTCGAGGTCTCGCTCAAGGTCGTTCCCGTCGCGCCGGCGAGCCGGACTTTGCGTTTCGAGATGAGTGAGAAGGACGCCTTAGTGCAGCTCAACGCATGGGGTGGCATGGCGCTGCCGATCCACGCCAGCGCCTGGTGGGACGGCACGCTCGTGCTGCGCCTGAGCGGTGCGCGCGCAGCCGTTGACGCCGCGACATCCGCGCTCGGCGGCGAGCCGGTGGAAGAGCAACTTGCCAAGTCGTTTTGGAGCGGCTTGCGCAATCACAGCGATGCGTTCTTCGCGCAGGCACGCGCCGACGTCGACAAGACCGGCGCGCTGTGGCGCGTTTCGGTACCGCAGACCGCGCCGGCCTTGCTGGCCGCTGGCGAACAGCTGATCGAATGGGGCGGTGCCCAACGCTGGTTGCGTACCGAGATGCCCGCAGGCCGGGTGCGTGACCTGGCCACCCAAGCCGGCGGCCATGCGACCTTGTTCCGCGCGGCGACGAAGGAGCCCGGAGCGTTTGCGCCCTTGCGTGCGCCGTTGGACCGGATTCACCGCGAACTCAAGAAGGCTTTCGACCCCTTGGGAATCTTCAACCCCGGCCGGCTCTACCCCGGCCTGTGAGAGGCCGAGCGCGAGCCTTGCCATGCAAACCCGACTCAGCCCCGAATTTCAAGGCACGGCCGACGGCGTGCAAGCCGAAGCGATTCTGCGCAAATGCGTGCACTGCGGTTTTTGCACCGCGACCTGCCCCACCTACCAGCTGCTGGGCGACGAACTCGACGGGCCGCGCGGGCGCATCTACCTGATCAAACAGTTGCTCGAGGGTGCGAGCGTCACGCGCAAGACGCAATCGCATCTGGACCGCTGCCTGACGTGCCGAAATTGCGAAAGCACGTGCCCGTCAGGCGTCGAATACGGCCGTCTGGTCGACATCGGCCGTCAGGTCGTCGAGCAGCGTGTCCAGCGGCCGGCCGCCGAGGCGGCGCTGCGCTGGGCGCTTCGGCGCGGCCTCACCTC
>JBEBHW010000115.1:0-8662 GCA_040081145.1 Burkholderiaceae bacterium | reverse complement strand
GCCGGTGCAGGGATGGTCGAGCACCGCGTTCACCATCGCCTCCTCATCGGCCCAGGGGTGAAACCCCTCCAGCCCGAGTTGCTGGGCGAGTTCGGTGAGCACACGGTAGAGCGATCGCGTCTCGCCCGGCGGCGCAAGGGCCGGCTCCATCAGGTAGAGGTGCGTGTGCGTCGCCTTGCAGCCGAGTTCTTCGAGCCAGGCGGTGCCGGGCAACACGACGTCGGCGAATTTCTCGGCGGTGTGATTCAAGAACAGATCCTGGCTGACGATGAGGCGGGTCTGCGCCAGGCCCTGCGCCGCGGCGCGCGCGTCGGGGAACGACGAGAGCATGTTCGAGCCCATCTGGAACAGCGTACGGACCCGGCCTTCGCGAAGCGCTGCCGTCACGTCGGACATCTGGTTCGGCCACGCCGTGCCCGCGGCGCGGCGCTCCGGCGCGGCGATGCTGCCCAAGCCTCGGCCATGCGCCGCGCTGCCGTGGCGTGGGCCGAAGCCGCTGCCGGGCAGCCCCAAATTGCCGGTCAGGCCCGGCAGGCAGGCGATCGCACGGCTCGCTTGCCAGCCGTTCGCGCCCTTGTGCATCGAACTCCCGCCGAGCACGATCATCGCCGGCTTGGTCTGCGCATAGCGCCGGGCCAACCCGACGATGCGCTGCGCCGCGATGCCGGTCACGCCTTCGGCCCATGCCGGTGAATACGGCCTCACATGTTCGGCCAGCGCTTCGAAGCCAAGCGTGTGTTGCGCGACGAACGCCGCGTCGTGCAGCCGTTCGGAGCAGATCACATGCAGCAACGCCAAGGCGAGCGCGGTGTCGCTGCCGGGGCGCACGAGAAACACCTCGTCCGATTTGGCAGCGGCTTCCGTGTGCCGTACGTCGATCGTCACGATGTGGGCGCCGCGCTGCTTCGCGGCGAGCAGATGGCGTGCGGTGTTGGGCTGGCTCGCGAGATTGGCCGCCCACAGGACGATGAGTTGCGAGTGTTCGCCCATGTCCTCTTTGGTGTTGGTCTCGAGCACGCCGGTGAGCGCGAGGCCGAATGCGCCCAGGCCCCAACAGATCATGGTCGGGTTCCAGAACTGGCTGCCGTGAATGTTCGCGAAGCGCGCCATCAACTGCGGGCCGATGCGCGTGCCGTAGCTCGTCGTGAAGATGCCGTGGCCGGGCCAGAACGCGGTGGCCTGCGGCGGCGCGCTCGTGATCGACGCGACGATGCGCGCGTACGCCTCGTCCCAGGTGGCGCGGCGCAGCGGGTCGCTGCGGCGGTCGCGCAGCAGCGGGTGCAGCAGCCGCGCCGGGTTGCCGATGACCTCGCGTGAGGCCTGGCCGCGAATGCAGAGGAATCCCCGGCTGTCGGGGTTGTCCGGATCGCCCTTCACGCCGATCAACTGCCCGTCGCGCACTTGCGCGAGCATGCCGCACAGCGTGGGGTGGCAATTCATCGGGCACATCGTGCGCACGGTCTGCGAATCACTCATCGCGCATCCTCCCCACTCGGGTGTTGGTAGAGCAGACAAGGCTGACCCAGGAACTCGATCGCCTCGCCGGTCGTGGCGCCCAGGCGCTGCGCCAGCGCAATCGAGCGCACGTTGCCGGGGCGGATCAGGCTGATGAGTTCCCTCAGGCCAAGTGCATCGCGCCCGTAGTCTCTCGCGGCACGCGCCGCTTCGAAGGCGTAGCCTTGGCCCCAGGCGGGCAGGGCGAGCAGCCAACCGAGTTCGCAGCCGGGCCAACCGGGGGGATCGAGAAACCCGGCGCGGCCGATCAACTTGGCGCTGGCGCGTTCCTCAACAGCCCACATGCCGTGGCCACGCAGCGCCCACGCGCCAAGAAAAATCGCCATCTGGCGCCAGGCCATGTCGGCGGCGACGGGCCCGCCGGTACCGATGAACTGCATCACTTCGGCGTCGGCGCACATCGCCGCGTAGGCGTCGAAGTCGGTTTCGCGGAACGCGCGCAGGCGCAGACGGGCTGTTGTCAGCGTCGGGATCATGTGCGTCGGCGCAGCGCGCCCAAGGGCAGCGGAAGGCATAGCGTAACGCCGCGGGTGAAGGATTTCCATGAGGCTGCGCGCGCGCAGCGCTGCCTACAATGAATCGACCCGATCCACCCTGACGAGGAAGCGCGCCATGCACCCGACCCCCCATTCCTTTCTGTTTCGCAACGCGTCGCTCGCTGGCGCCTTGTGCATTGCATTGGGCGCCGCGACGCTGACAAGCACTGCATACGCTGCCGACAAGGTCAAAGTCGGCTTCGTCAGCACGCTCTCCGGCCCGTCGTCGGCGCTGGGCATCGACATCCGCGACGGCTTCCAGCTCGCGGTGAAGCTCAACGGCGGCAAGCTCGGCGGCCTGCCGGCGGAAGTGATCGTCAGCGACGACCAGTTCAAGCCCGACGTCGCGCGCCAGCTCTTCGAGCGCAACGTGAAGCGCGACAAGGTCGACTTCATGACCGGCGTCGTGTTCTCCAACATCATGCTCGCCGCGCTGCCCGAGGCGCTGGACAACAAGATCATCTACATCAGCCCGAATGCCGCGCCCTCCTCGATGGCGGGCAAAGACTGCAATCCGCTCTTCTTCGCCGTCTCGTGGCCGAACGACGCGTACCACGAGGCGGCAGGCGAATTCGCGAACCAGCGCGAGTTGAAGAACGCCTACCTGCTCGCGCCCAACTACCAGGCGGGCAAGGATTCGCTCGCCGGTTTCAAGCGCACCTTCAAGGGCGCGATCAGCGGCGAGAACTACACCAAGCTCGGCCAGCTCGACTACGCCGCCGAACTCGCCGAAATCCGCGCCGCGAAACCGCAGGCGCTCTACATCTTCCTGCCCGGCGGCATGGGAATCAACTTCATCAAGCAGTTCGTCGGCGCCGGCCTGGGAAAAGACATTCAACTCGTGCTGCCCGGTTTTTCTGCCGACCAGGACATCATCACGCCGGTCGGCGCGCCGATGGCGGGCCTGTTCAACACGGCGCATTGGTCGCCCGACTTTGCGAATCCGGCGAACCAGAAGTTCATGGCCGAGTTCCAGAAGGAATACAAGCGCGTGCCGTCGGTGTTCGCGTCTCAGGGTTACGACGCGGCGCTGCTCATCAACGCGGCGGTGCGCGACGTGAAAGGCAAGATCGAGGATCAAGAGGCAGTGCGCAAGGCATTGCGCGCGGCCAAGTTCGACTCGGTGCGCGGCGCCTTCAAGTTCAATACGAACCAGTACCCGATCCAGAACTACTACGTGCGCACCGTGGGCAGTGACGGCAAGGGCGGATTGATCAACAAATCGATTGGCGAGCCGATCC
Organism: Burkholderiaceae bacterium; assembly: GCA_040081145.1. Taxonomy (GTDB): domain Bacteria; phylum Pseudomonadota; class Gammaproteobacteria; order Burkholderiales; family Burkholderiaceae_C; genus JAEMQF01. The sequence continues at coordinate 5,370 of JBEBHW010000115.1, read as the reverse complement.
TGAAGAATCACGGCGACGCTTACGTCGGGCAATGCAACATGCCCAAGTGAGGGCAGCGCACGGGGACGCCGCATGACGGGCGTCCTGTTCCTCGAGCAGTCGCTGAACGGCCTGCAATTCGGCCTGATGCTGTTCCTGCTCGCCGCGGGGCTGACGATCGTGTTCGGCGTGATGGACATGATCAACCTGGCGCACGGCGCGTTCTACATGGTCGGCGCCTTCCTCGCCGCGTGGCTCGTCGGGCTCACCGGCACCTTCTTCGGTGGGCTCATGCTCGCCGTTGGGCTGACCGCGCTGTTCGGCATGCTGATCGAAGCGACGCTGCTGCGCACGCTCTACGCGCGCGACCACCTCTCGCAAGTGCTCGCGACGTTTGCGCTGATCCTGATCCTCAACGACGGCGTCGAAATGGTCTTCGGCACCGACGGCTCTCTCTCCGCACCGGCTTCACTCGCCGGGCCAGTGAACCTGGGCGGAGGCCTCACCTACCCGGCGTGGCGCCTGGTGATCATCGCCGCGGGCCTGGGCCTGGCACTGCTGCTCTACCTGCTCGTGCAAAAGACCCGCGTCGGCGCGCTGGTTCGCGCGGGTGCGTCGAACCGCGAAATGAGCGTCGTGATGGGCGTCAACATCGATCGCCTGTTCACGCTCGTGTTCGGCCTCGGCGCGGCGCTCTGCGCAGTGGCGGGCGGGCTGCTCGGGCCGTTGCTCGCGGTGCAGGTGGGCATGGGCGAGAACATCCTGATCCTCGCCTTCGTCGTGATCGTGATCGGCGGCATCGGCTCGATCCGCGGTGCGCTGATCGGCTCGCTCCTGGTGGGCGTGGTCGATACGCTCGGGCGCACGCTGTTGCAACAAGGCCTGCGCGAGCTGCTGCCGCCGCAATGGGCGAGTGCGGCGGGGCCGGCGCTCGCGTCGATCGCGGTCTACCTGCTGATGGCGGGCGTGCTCGTCTTCAAGCCTTCGGGCTTGTTCCCGGTGCGCGGCTGATGACGGCTCGCAGTCGCCGCAGCAGCACAAGCGGGTGTCTTGCACACCAAGGCATGTCCCGATGAACGCGCAACGCATCGCGACGCTGGTGGCGTTGCTTGTGGCTTTGGCTCTGCCCTGGCTGCTGCACGCCCTGGGGGCAGACTTCTACCTGAGCTTCGCCAGCCGCATCGTCATCTTCGCCATCGCCGCGACGAGCCTGAACCTGTTGCTCGGCTACGGCGGCATGGTGTCGCTGGGTCACACTGCGTTCTTCGGCCTGGGGGCCTACGCCACCGGCATCCTGCTCAGCGAGGGTGTGCAATCGGCCGGCGCGCACTTGGTCGTCACGGTCGCGGTGGTGGCCGTGGCGGCGCTCGTGATCGGCGCGATTTCGCTGCGCACCCGCGGCGTCTACTTCATCATGATCACGCTCGCGTTCGCGCAGATGCTGTTCTACCTGGCGAACTCGATCAAGCAGTACGGCGGCGACGAAGGGCTGACGGTGCGCGTGCGCTCGTTGCTGCCGTTCGGGCTGGACCTGCGCGACGGCGTCACGCTGTACTTCACCGCGCTCGCGCTGCTCGCACTCGGGTTGCTCCTGCTCGCGCGCTTTGTGCCGTCGCGCCTGGGCCACGCCGTGCTCGCGCTGCGCGACGATGAATTGCGCGCCGAGGCACTCGGTCTGCCCACGTACCGAATCAAGCTCGTGATCTTCGTTGTGGCCGGCGTGCTGGCTGGCGTGGCGGGGGCGCTGAACGTGAACCTGCAAGGTTACGTCAGCCCGAGCCAGCTGCACTGGACTCAATCGGGCACGCTGCTCGTGATGGTGATCCTCGGTGGCGTGGGCACGGTGTGGGGCGGTGTGCTCGGCGCTGCGGCATTGCTGCTGTTGCAGGAGGTGCTGTCGGCCTACACCAAACACTGGGGCTTCTGGACCGGCTGGGTGTTGCTGGCGGTGGTGTTGTTCGCGCACCAGGGGCTGGTGGGTATCGTGGCACCTTGGTTCGCGAAGTTGAAGAGGTCATGAGCGCGCCGGGCCGCCCCAAGCGCTCATGCTCCCGCTCGGCGGGACCGCGCGAAGCGCGTAGGGTGTACCAATGACCACGCCCCTCCTGGAGGTGCGCGCCCTGCGCAAACGCTTCGGCGGCGTGGTCGCGACCGACGGCGTCGACCTGCAGGTGCGCGGCGGCGAAATCCACGCGCTGATCGGCCCGAACGGTGCCGGCAAGACGACGCTGGTCGCGCAACTCGCCGGCCAGATGGCGAGCGACTCCGGCAGCGTGCACTTCGACGGCCACGACATCACCCGGCTTGTCGCGCATGAGCGCGCGCGGCGCGGCCTGGTGCGCTCGTTCCAGATCACGCGGCTGCTCAAGAGCCTGCCGGTGCTGGGCAACCTGGCGTTCGCCGTGCAGGCCACGCAGGGCCGCGTGTTCGCCGCCTGGCGCCCGGTGCGCGACGATCACGCGCTGTTCGAGCGTGCACGCGCGCTGTTGACGCGGCTGGGCCTGCAGGAGAAGGCCGATGCGCGCATCGACCAGCTCTCGCACGGCGAGCAGCGCGCGCTCGAAGTGGGCCTGACGCTCGCCAGCCGCCCGCGCCTGGTGTTGCTCGACGAACCGCTGGCCGGCATGGGTGCGCAGGAGTCGGCGAGCATGACGCAACTCATCCACAGCCTGCGCCAGGACTGTGCGGTGCTGTTGATCGAACACGATGTCGACGCGGTGTTTCGTCTGGCCGACCGCGTGTCGGTGCTGGTGAGTGGGCGCATCATCGCCAGCGGCACGCCCGACGCAGTGCGCAATGACTCGGGTGCGGTTGCGGCCTACCTGGGTGACGCGGAGGACGCCGCTTGATCCCTACACCCGCGCCCACGCTCGCGCCGAAACCCGATCTGCTGCGCGTGCAGGCCTTGCACGCGGGTTATGACCACACGCCGGTGCTGTTTGGTGTCGACCTTCAAGTGGCTCCGGGCGAAATCGTCGGGCTGCTGGGCCGCAACGGCATGGGCAAGACGACGCTGGTGCGCAGCGTGATGGGCCTGCTCGCGCCGAGCGCCGGCCAGATCAGCTTCGACGGCACGTCGATCGCCACCTGGCCCGCGTTTCGCGTGGCGCGCCTGGGGCTGGCCCTCGTGCCCGAAGGCCGGCAGGTGTTCGGCAACCTGAGCGTCGAAGAACACCTGAGCGCTTTCGAGCGCTGCCCCGTCGGCGCGATGAGCCCCTGGACGCCGGCCCGATTGTTCGAACTTTTCCCGCGCCTCGCGCAGCGGCGCAGCCACCTGGGTGGCCAGCTTTCGGGCGGCGAACAGCAGATGCTCGCGATCGCCCGCGCGCTGGTCACGAATCCGCGCCTGCTCATCCTGGACGAAGCCACCGAAGGCCTGGCACCCCTGGTGCGCGAAGAGATCTGGCGCGTGCTCGCGCGCCTGCGCGAAGCCGGTCACGCGATGCTTGTGATCGACAAGTACGTGAAGCGCCTGATTGCGCTGGCCGACCGCCACGTCATCCTCGAAAAAGGCTGCGTGGTGTGGAGCGGCAGCTCAGGCGCGCTGGATGCCGACCGCAGCGTCTGGGCGCGCCATCTGGGCATCTGAAGGTTCTGAGGCCAGAGTGAGGTTGGGTTGCCGGTGGTCTTGCCAAAATTTGCCAAACACCCTAGGATTGCGCCATGAGCACGATGAACATCTCCCTGCCCGAATCGCTCAAGACGTTTGTCGACGATCAAGTTGCCAGCCGCGGTTTTGGAACCAGCAGCGAGTACTTGCGCGAGTTGATCCGCAAGGACCAGGATCGGCTGAACCTGCGCGGCTTGCTGCTCGCGGGCGCGAATTCAAAGGCGACGGCACCCGCAAGCGCCGCGTACTTCACTGGCCTGCGCGAACGCATCAACCGTCGCGCCAGGCGGTGAAGGCCAAGGCCGTCATCCCGCGCGAGCTGGCGATCCGGGATGTCGATGAAGCCATCGACCACTACTTGGGCGAGGGTGCCGTCAACGCGGCGCTGGACTTCGTCGAGGCACTCGAGAAGGCCTACGCCCACATCGGCCGACAGCCGGCCTCCGGTTCACCGCGATACGCCCATGAGCTGAACCTGCCGGGCTTGAGGTCCTGGCCGCTGACGCGCTTTCCCCATTTGGTCTTCTACTTCGAATACGACGACCATGTTGATGTCTGGCGTGTGCTGCACGGGAAGCGGGACATTCCTGCTTGGATGGGTGAGCCCTGATGCCGCGAAGCGACCAGAACGGGAGTGCGCGCCGATTGACTCGGCCAACGTGGCGATCTGCGCGTCGAAGTGCAGTCGCGTCCTGTGCCTGCCGCCCAGGGAGTCCGCGGATTCGAGTTGTACCGCGAGTCCTTGCTCCGGAGTTGCGATGAACCTTGAACGCACGAGATCTGCGAACGGGGTGAACCGCGTGCACACTTCCGCCTCGTGACGTTCGGCAGGACGACCGTATCGCGCGTGTCGAAGTGGAGGTGTATTTGCCGATGGGCACGAGCGCCAGCCTTGCTTTCCGCGGCTGTCTTCGCAACGGTTCTTGGAACGCGCAGTACAGATCAGACATGCCGCTCCCAACGTCGTCCAAGCTCTCGCTAAGCGACATTCCAGTCAAATCGGCCAACCCCGTCGACTTTGTCAAACGTCATCTGCGCACTCCCGCTTGCACCATTTCGGAGGGGCAGCGTCCAGAGGCTCCCGCTCTTGACCGATCCCACACAGGTCCCAAGACGCACGCTCAACAGATCAGAAGACGGGTCGATTTCATGGTGTGCTTCCGGCTTCGATGGCGATCCCGATGGTGCATCACGCACGCTTCGATATGGCTATCCCATCGATCAATGTGTCACGCAACACCCGCTTCATCACCTTCCCGTTCGCATTGCGCGGCAACGGTGCGTCGCACCAGGTGAGAGTTTCCGGTACCTTGTAGTCGGCCAGGCACTCCGCGCAATGGCGCTTGACCGCATCGTCATCGTGTGCCACATCGGGGGCGTAGAGGAATGCATGGACGCGTTCGCCGAGCACTGGGCAGGGCCGGCCGACGACTGCAGACTCAATCACGCCGCGCATCGCCATCAGCGCGCTTTCCACTTCGACCGAGTAGACCTTGAAGCCCCCGCGATTGAGCATGTCCTTCTTGCGGTCGAAGATGCGCACGAAGCCTTGCGCGTCCACCGAGCCCAGGTCGCCCGAATGCCAGTAACCGGCGGTGAACGAGCCCACGGTGGCGTCTGGGTTGTCCCAATAGCCGGGAATCACCATCGGCCCGGCGATCCACAGCTCACCGGTTTCGCCGGCGGGGACTTCAACGCCTTGTTCGTCCATCACGACGATCTGGGCGCACGGCAGCGCGACGCCCACGCTGTCGGCGTGCTCGCGCGTCAGGCCGGCGGGC